>NZ_CP040763.1 GCF_004683865.2 Paracoccus liaowanqingii
GTCGGGGTCGCGAGGGGCGGGACACTGCAGATAGTCAAAACGTAAGGGTGCCACGACTGACATGACACGCCGCACCCTGGCCCTGCCGCGCGGAAGCGCCGTCCGCGCGGTCTGGGATTCCGTCCGGACCAGCCTGTGGTTCCTGCCCTCTCTGATGGGAGGGATGGCGCCAATCCTGGTGATCGCGGCAATCGCGGCGGACGCCCGGCTTGGCCAGGGCGCGGGCGACAGCTTTCCCCGCCTAGTCTATGTCAGCCAGCCGGACGAGGCACGCGATTTCCTCGCCACGATCCTCACCTCGATGATCACCATGGCCAGCCTGGTCTTCTCGATCACGATGGTGGTGCTGACGCTGGCGGCCAGCCAGTTCGGGCCGCGGCTGATCCGCAGCTTCATGGGGCGCCTTCAGACGCAGTTCGTCCTGGGCGCCTTTGTGCTGACGATCATCTACTGCCTGCTGCTGCTGGCGTCCCTCGCGTCGCAGGACGAGGCCGCGTCATCCGCCTATCTGTCGGTGACGATCGCGACAGTGCTGACCGTCGTCAGCGTCGCGCTGCTGGTCCTCTACATCCACGTGCTGGCGAACTCGATCATCTCGGAAAGCCTCATCAAGGCCGTGGGCCACGAGCTTGACCAGGGGATCGCGCAGCTGCCGCCGCTTGGTCAGGCGGACGACCCCGAAGCGGCGCTGCCCGCGGATTTCGCGGATCGCGCGGCCTTCCATGGCACCGAAAGGTCCGGATACGTGCAGGCCATCGATTTCGAGCGCCTGACCGATCTGGCCAGATCGCATGACGTGATCGTGGGACTGCATCTGCGCGCGGGCAATTTCGCGGTCCAGGACGGGCGTTGCTTCGGGATTTATCCCGATGACAGGTCCACCCAGGATCTGGCGCGCCGGATCGCCGGGACGATCAGACTGGGCGTGCACCGGACACCCGCGCAGGATCTGGAATTCTCGATCCGCCATCTGGTGGAGATCGCGGTCCGGGCCCTCTCTCCGGGGATCAACGATCCCTATACGGCGGTCGCGGTCATTCACCGACTGTCCGCTTCATGGTCGCGGCTGCTGGGGAAGGCGGTGCCGCCCGGGGTCTTTCGGGACGAGGACGGCCAGCCGCGGGTCATCTGTCCCCGCCCGACCTATGCCCTGCTGCTGAACGCCTCCTTCAGCCAGATCCGACAGAACAGCACGGGCGTGCCGCTGGTCATCATCCAGCTGCTGAAGTCGATGCACGCGATCTCGTTCTGCATCCGCACATCCGAGCAGCGCACCGCTCTGCGCGAGCAGGTGGACGCCGTCCTAGACGATGCGCGGCGCGCCATCGTGAACCCTGCGGATCTGGAGGATATCGAACAGCATGGTCGGACGGCACGGGAGGCGCTGCACGAAGAAGAATCCGGCTGACGCAAGCCGTCAGGGAGGCCACGGGGATCGGTGCGGCGATGGCCGCCCGAGCCCCGGGTGTCGGGAAGCGACATATTGTCCTTCTGGACGCGTGGCCTCTGGTCCCGGGAACATGTGCGGGCGCAGCCGGTTTGGCTGGGCGGACATAAAGGGCAGGATGCCATGGTCACAGCCTATCTGAACCGGATCAGTACGGCTGTCCCCCAGCATGACGTGCACAAGACCTTCATGAGCTTTGCCGAGAGGATCCTGCAGCAGGAGAACAGGCATGCCCTGTTCCGGCGGATGGCCGGGCGCGCGCAGATCGATCACCGCTGGTCCTGCCTGAAGCCCGACGAGGCCGGGGAGTTCTCGTCCCTCGATCAGGGGGGTTCTACGTCCCCGGCGCGTTTCCGACGACGGCGCGGCGCATGCACCAGTACGAGGCCGCGGCCCCCGGTCTGGCCGACAGGGCCGTCGAAGGCCTGCAGATCACGCAGCCATCCGCCATCACCCATCTGATCATCATCTCCTGCACCGGTCTGTCGGCGCCGGGGCTGGACTTCCACCTGATGGAGCGGTTCGATCTGCCCAGGTCCATCGAACGGACATCGGTCGGCTTCATGGGATGCTATGCCGCGATCAACGGGCTCAAGCTGGCCCGGCACATCGTCAGGTCCGACCCCGAGGCCCGCGTCCTGATGGTCAGCCTGGAGCTGTGCACCCTGCATCTGCAGGATACCGGCGATCTGGAGCAGGTGCTGTCGTTCATGATCTTCGGTGACGGCTGTGCGGCCGCGATCATCAGTTCCGACAGGGAGGGCATCGCGCTCGATTCCTTCAGATCCGTAATGGTGCCGGACACGAGCGGGCACATCACCTGGGCCATCGGCGATCAGGGCTTCGACATGGTTCTGTCCGGGCAGGTGCCGGGAAGCATCGCGCAGTCGCTTGGCCAGCAGATGCACGATTTCTTGCCCGATGGCCGCATCGACGACATCGACTTGTGGGCGGTTCATCCCGGCGGCAGATCGGTCCTGGACGCGGTGCAGCAGGCCTTCGATCTGCCTGACGCGGCCTTGGCCCATTCGCGCGAGGTGCTGCGGACCTGCGGGAACATGTCCTCGGCCACGGTCCTGTTCGTTCTGGCGGCGATGATGGCCGACCTCGACAGCCGGCCCGACCATCGCGGCTGCGGGATGGCCTTCGGCCCGGGCATCGTCGCCGAAACCATGCGCTTCACCGTCGTCTGATGCGGACCGGATCGGCCCAGGACTTCTCCCGCCGCTCGCAGGCGCCCGAGCTGATGGATGGCGAGAGTGACTACGAGACGTTCCGGGGCTGCCTGACGGACCTGGCGCGCGTCAACCGAATGACGCTGGCCTATCGCCCGACGCTGGCCTT
Source organism: Paracoccus liaowanqingii (assembly GCF_004683865.2). Taxonomy (NCBI): domain Bacteria; kingdom Pseudomonadati; phylum Pseudomonadota; class Alphaproteobacteria; order Rhodobacterales; family Paracoccaceae; genus Paracoccus; species Paracoccus liaowanqingii. Next base: position 2,792 of record NZ_CP040763.1, read on the forward strand.
TCTGGACGCGCTCCATCGGAAGGATCTTTTCCCCAAGGACCGGCCCCTGCACGTGCTGGACGTGGGCTACGGGCATGGCGACATGCTGCGGGCGGTGGCGGAGTGGGCGCACCGGCACAAGGTCGCCGTGACACTGACAGGCATCGACCTGAACCCCTGGTCCGCCAAGGCCGCGACCGAGGCCACCCCTGCCGGGATCCCTGTCACTTGGGAGACCGGAGACGTCTTTGCCCTGCAGCCCGCCGAGCCGATCGACATCTCGCTGAGCGCGCTTGTCGCGCATCATTTCTCCGACGAGATGCTGGTGCGCTTCCTTCGCTGGCAGGACGAGACCGCCCGGATCGGCTGGTTCGTCAACGACCTGCATCGGCACCCCGTGCCGTATCACGTCTTCAGGCAGGCCTCGCGGCTGCTGCGCCTGCACCCCTTCGTGCAGCATGACGGCCCGGTCTCCATCGCGCGCGGCTTCGTGCGAAAGGATTGGCAGAACTCGCTCGCCGCCGCGGGGGTCGAGGGCGCCGATATTGGGTGGTGGGTGCCCTTCCGGCTGTGCGTCTCGCGGGTAAAGCCGCGATGACGCCCACCTACGACGCGGTCGTCGTCGGGGGCGGACCGGCCGGGGCCTCCCTGGCGCGAAGCCTGGGGGACGCCGGGCACAGCGTGCTGCTGCTGGAACGCTCGCAGGGCCCCCATCAGAAGGTCTGCGGCGAATTTCTCAGCCACGAAGCGATCTTTTATCTCAAGAGGATGGGCGTCGATCCCGGGAAGCTGGGCGCGGTGCCGATCTCTTCGGTCGCCCTGATCCGCCACCGCGCCGTCGCATGTGCAGCACTGCCGTTCCCCGCGGTCAGCCTGTCCCGGTTCCACCTTGACGAGGCCCTGCTGGGCTTGGCCGCCGATGCCGGAGTGGACATCCGTCGCGGATCGCAGGTCCGCGCCGTGCGACAGGATCGCGGCGCGTGGCAGGTCGAGGTCGACGACCGGCAGATCACGGCGCGCGATGTCTTCATGGCCAACGGAAAGCACGATCTTCGGGGGTGGAAACGTCCCCCCGGCCGCCAGTCCGACCTGATCGGCTTCAAGCAGCGGTTTCGCCTGGAACCTGATCGGGTCCGGGACCTTGCGGGGCGGGTCGAGCTGCACCTGTTTCCCGGGGGCTATTGCGGCCTTGAACCCGTGGAGGGCGATATCGCCAACATGTCCCTGCTGATCCGGAAGAGCCGGTTCGCGCGGTTCGGGTCATGGGATCTGTTGTGGGACCACCTTATGGCGACCGGCCCGATCCTGCGGGAACGCCTGCAGGACGCGACGGCGTTGGCAGAAAAGCCCCTCTCGATCAGCGCGCTGCCCTACGGCTTCGTGCGCCCTCACAGCGATGGCGCGTGGTACCTGGGGGATCAGGCGGCGGTCATCCCGTCCTTTGCGGGCAACGGGATCTCCATGGCGCTGCACAGCGCCGATCTTGCCGCCCGATGCTATGCCGCAGGGGGGTCGTCGGACGACTTCCAGCACGCCTTCGCCCGCGACGTCCGCCGTCCGGTCGGCCGCGCCACCCTGCTGTCCCGGCTTCTCGTCCGGCCCGGGGCGCAGGCTGTCCTCTCGACGGCGGCACGCTACCTGCCACAGGCCATGCGCGGCGTTGCAGCCGCGACCCGGCTGCCGAACGTGCCTCAAGATCATTTCTAAAGCAGCGGGCCTCCTCTCGGCATCCTCCGCTTCAGGATCTACGGCTTGGCGTCGCGAACCTCGACGTCGGGGCGGTCATCCCCGGCCTCGTCCTCCTCGCGCCAGACACCGTCCTCGTCCTGATACTGGATGGTCTCGGACTCGCCTGACACCTGCTGGCGGGCCGCCACGTCATTCGCCGCCGCCGTCGCCTGCTCCTTGCTGTCGAACGTCTCGGAGAACACGTCGTCCAGCTTGTAGGCCCAGCCCCCGTCATGCTCGACGATCTCATACACGATCTTGGTCATCTTCCGCTGCCTCTTTGCATGCTGTGTCAGGGCAAAGAGCGGCGGCCCCCTCTTTGTTCCGGCAGACCCGAGACGCTCAATGGGCGGCGCGACGGAACCACGCGCCCCGGGCGGCCGTTCGGCTGCTGAAGCCAAAGCGTGGCTCCGGCAAAGGAGCGCTTATGCCGACATCATCCGATCATCCCGACCGCCTGACACCGCTGGTGGCCTTCGGCACGAATCCCGGCAGGTTGCTGGCCAACACCTACATCCCGGACGGCTTTCAGCCGGGCGGTCCGCTGGTCGTCGTCCTGCATGGCAGCACCCAATCGGCCGAAGGCTATGACGGCGGGTCGGGCTGGTCCGAGCTGGCGGACGAATACGGCATCGCCCTGCTGTTTCCCGAACAGCGGATCGCCAACAACTTCAAGGGCGCCTTCAACTGGTTCCGGCGCGGCGACAGCGGTCGCGGCGAAGGAGAGCCCTTGTCCATCCGCCACATGATCAACGACGTGGTCACCGAACATGTCATAGACCCGGCGCGGGTCTTCATCACCGGGCTGTCCTCGGGCGGTGCCATGACCTCGGTGATGCTGGCCACCTATCCCGAGGTCTTTGCCGGGGGCGCCATCATCGCGGGGCTGCCCTATCGCACCGCGAACACGGTGATGCAGGCCATCTATCGCATGAAGGGCTACAGCGGCCCGTCGGACCGGCAGCTGACAGCCTTGGTCCGTGCGGCATCGGGCAATACCGGGCCGTGGCCCACGATCTCGGTCTGGCACGGGGCGCGGGACCGGACGGTCCACATGTCGAACGCGGATTCGATCGTCCGGCAGTGGCAGCAGATCCATCAGGTCGACGGCCCCCCGGACTCGGTCGAGCAGCATGAGGGTTTCACGCGCCAGACCTGGTGCGATGCCGACGGACGCGTGCTGATCGACGAGATCCTCGTGGAGGGGATGGACCACGGCACGCCCATCGGCGCGGCAGGCGCCAAGGGCCTGGGCCGCGAGGGCGCCTACATGCTGGAGGTCGGCATCTCGTCGACGCGGGTGATCGCGGATGCCTGGGGCCTGACGAAATAACCGGTCGGTTATGGGCTTGCCATGCCCGGGGTGCTGACCCGGCGGGATCGGCTTTTCGCCGGTCCACGGGCGAGGTCGAAATTGACGCCCATTAATCATTTTGTGGGGATTGGTATTTATCTGCCGATCCAGCGCAGGATATGCGCGCTGCGCAGCAGGCCGTATTCATCGGCCAAGGGCATAAATACCATCAGGATATTGCCGCAGCTCGCGCAGTCATCCCGCAAACATTATCTTCGATAATAAGTTTATATATTTTTAAACAAAGTGAAGGCGTCTATTTAAAGAACGGAAGGGTACTTCTGTTAAATGATTGGTCATCATTATTTCACCCTTCCAGCCACGATAACATCATGCCCTTCAATCACGACCTGATCGAGCTGTCCGGCATCGCCAGTCATACGACCTACAGCACCACGAACGGAACGACACGGATTCGGATGGCGGGATCCTGACGGTCGGGGGGGGTCGCCTACAAGATCATCCTCGTCGCCCCGGACGAATCGGGCGAACCGGTCACTCTGACCAGCGGGTCGGGAGCGACCACGACCGTCACCGGCGACGGCGGAACGTCGAACATCGTGTTCATCCGCGCGGTGCCGCTGTCCGGGGGCGGGCCGACCCGCTATTTCGCGGCGCTGGACGACAGCGTGGGCGACATCAACATCCGCTCGATCCAGACGCGGGAGCTGGATTTCAGCCCGGCTGGCGATGACGTTAAGATCAACCTCAATGGCAACTACAACGTGACGACCGAGGTGAGCGACATCCTGCAGGGCGGCACGGGCCATGACAGCCTGAGCGGCAGAGGCGGCGACGACCTGATCGACGGCGGCGACGGCAACGACACGCTGTCCGGCGGGGCGGGCAACGACACGCTGATCGGAGGGGCGGGCCATGACCGGCTGCTGGGCGGGGATGGCAATGACCTGCTGATCGGCGGCGACGGCAACGATCATATCGACGGCGGGGCCGGAGATGACACCATCCGGGGCGGCCTCGGCGCGGACATGCTGGAGGGTGGCGCCGGCACCGACACGCTGGACTATTCCACCGCCGCCGCCGGGATCACCGTCAATCTGGCCACCAACACCGTCCTTGGCGGAGAGGCCGATGGCGACGTCGTCTCGGGCTTCGAGAACATCATCGGCGGCTCGAACGGGGACAACCTGACGCTGTCGGACGTTTCGGGCACGATCCTGGGGATGGACGGGAATGACGACCTGTATGGCGGCGCGGGCCAAGACACGCTGGACGGCGGCGCGGGGGACGATGGCCTTTACGGCGGCGCGGGCAACGACAGCCTGATCGGCGGCGCGGGGGATGACTAGCTGGACGGCGGGACGGGCAACGACACCTTGCAAGGTGGCAGCGGCAATGACACGCTGATTGGCGGCAGCGGCAACGACCTTCTGATGGGAGGCGATGACGATGACATGCTGCACGGCGGCGCCGGGCGCGATACGATTGACGGGGGTGAGGGCGACGACCACCTGAGCGGCGGAAACGGACATGATCGCCTGTATGGCGGCGCGGGCAACGACACCCTGATCGGCGGCGATGGCGCCGATACGCTGACCGGCGGCGCGGGCAATGACGTCTTCCACTATACGGTCGACGGCCATGTCGACACGATCACCGATTTCAACGCCGGCAATACCGGGACGCTGGATGACGGCGACCCGACGAACAACGACTTCATCGACCTGAGCATGTACTACCAGAACCTGTCGCAGCTGCGCGCGGATTTCGCGGATGACGGGATCCTGAACCAGTCCAACACGACCAACCTCGCGGGCCGCAGCCTCTCGTATGACGGCAAGGAGTCGCTGCTGGTCAACGGCAGCGGCGGCATCGCCTTCCTCGACACCGAGGTCGAGGACTTCACTGCCGAGAACACCGGCGTCACCTGCTTCACCCGGGGCACGCGGATCCTGACCCCGCGCGGAGAGGTCGCCATCGAGGATCTGGCGCAGGGCGATCTTGCGGTGACGCTGGATGCCGGGGCGCAGCCGATCCTGTGGATCGGTCACCGCACCCTGTCGGCCGACAAACTGAAGGCACGACCGCATCTGCAGCCGGTCAGGATCCCCGCGAGTACCTTGGGCCGGGGCCTGCCGCATCGCGATCTGACGGTCTCGCCGCAGCACCGGATCCTGATCCGCTCGCGCATTGCCGAGAGGATGTTCGGCCAGGTCGAGGTCCTGGTCGCCGCCAAGCATCTGGTGGGCACCGAGGGGATCGCGGTGATCGACGACCGGCGGCCGGTCGATTACTGGCACGTGATGTTCAAGACCCATCAGGTGATCCGCTCGGAGGGCGCGACGACCGAAAGCCTGTTCACCGGGCCCGAGGCGCTCAAGAGCGTCAGCGACGAGAGCCGCCGCGAGATCATGGAGCTGCTGCCCCAACTTCAGGACGCGACCTTCACCCCGGCCCGGACCTTCGTGACCGGCCGCATGGGCCGCACCTTGGCCAAGCGCCACCAGAAGAACCAGGTCGCGCTCTACGCGTCCTGAACCATCGTCGGCAGCAAGGCGATCCAGGTCGGGCAGGTTCGCCGTTGGGCGCCAAGGACGGGGCTGCGGTCGGTCTGCACCCCGGATCGCCCACCGGGCCGACGCATTTCCCTGGCGTCACGTGTTTTGGTCTAGGTTATGCAGGGCGCCCGCCAGGGCGGCGACGTCGACCCGCAGGCGACGGATGGCGTGGCGGGGCTGGCCCGCGCACCGGCGGTGGTCGTGCGCGAACTGACGCAGCATTCGCTGAAGGCACTGCCGGAGGGGGTCTTCGACGCCGTCATTTTCCAAGACAGGCGGCGCGAGATCACCACCGCCGTGGGCCTTCTACCGGCGCTAGTCAGCGGCATGCTGGTCGATCCCGATCCCGATGCCGGGCGGATTGGCATCGAGGTGGTCCTGCGCGACAATCTGCCTTGATCCCCGCCCCTGGACACGCCCAAGATCGCATTGCGGCATGGGTGTATTTGACGTACGTTCGTCAGACTTGATGATTCTTCGTCAGGGGATGCGCCGGTTGAGGAGCTGGCGAAAGGGAGGGAACCATGAAATATCCAAGCTTGGCCTTGGCCGCGGCGCTGTCTGCCATGACCGCCGGGGCGTCGCAGGCCCAGACAGAGATCACCGTGCTGCGCGTCACGGTGAATGACGAACAGCAGGCCTATCTGGAACAGATCGCCGAGGCGTTCGAGGCCCAGAACGAGGGCGTCACCGTCAGCTTCGAATATGTCGCCAACGAGGCCTACAAGTCGCGGCTGCCGACGCTGCTGCAATCCGAGGCGCGGCCCGACATCTTCTACAGCTGGGGCGGGCAGACCGTGGTCGAGCAGGTCGAGGCGGGCTTCCTGCAACCCATCGACGCCCTGCTGCCTGAGGGCTTCGCCGACACCATCCCCGAGGCGGGGCTGCAGGCCTACATGGTCGAGGACCAGCTGTACGGCCTGCCGCAATATGCGACCGAGGTGGTCTTCTGGACCAATACGGCGCTGACCGACCAGGCCGGGGTCGACATCGACGCGATCGAAAGCTGGGACGATTTCCTGGCCGCCGTGCAGACCCTGAAGGATGCGGGCGTGACCCCGATCGTCGCCGGGGGCCAGGACAAATGGCCGCTGCATTTCTACTGGAGCTATCTGGCGCTGCGCGAGGGCGGCCCCTCGGTCATCACCGACGCGATGGCGGGCGAGAATGGCGGCTTCGAGAACGAGGCCTTCGTCGAGGCGGGCCGCGAATTCCAGCGCCTGACCGAGATGGAGCCGTTCCAGCCCGGCTACATCGCCACCACCTACGAGACCGCCAGCGGCATGTTCGCGGACGGTGCGGGCGCCTTCCACCTGATGGGGGACTGGGACTACCTGCCCATGCGCGAACGCTCGACCAGCGGCGAGGGGCTGCCCGACGACCAGCTGGCGATCCTCAGCTTTCCCACCCTGGCCGATCCGGTCGCGGCGGGCGGCGAGGCGGCCACGCTTGGCGGCATCAATGGCTGGGCGGTGTCCAATTCGGCCGAGCCCGAGGCGGTCGCCTTCCTGGCCTTCATGATGAATGCCGAGAACCAGCGCGAGGCCGGCCGGCAGGAGCTGTTCATCCCCATCGCGGAAGGCACCGCCGACCAGATGGACAATCCGTTCTTCATCGAGGTCGCCGACCATATCGCGGCCAGCAGCTTCCACCAGATCTTCCTCGACCAGTTCCTGGGGGCCTCGGTGGGCGCCACGATCAACGACATCTCGGCAGATCTGGCACAGGGCGTGATGGCCCCCGAGGATGCCGCAGCGCAGGTCCAGGAGGCCTGGGACTTCCGCTGAGGCGCACCCTCCGGCGATGCGCGCGCCCCTCCGGGCCGCGCATCGCCCCATCGTCCCGATCCCCCGAAAGGAGCGTGGCATGACCCATGCCGCCGACCCCAGACTGTCCGCTCGCGCGCGCCTGCGCCGGGCCATGTCGAACGGCCGCGTCACGGCGGTCTTGATCCTGCTGCCGCCCGCGCTGATCCTGTTCACCCTGTTTGTGATGCTGCCTTTGGGCGAATCCGCGTGGTTCTCGTTCTTCAACTGGAACGGCTACGGCGCGCCCGAGGATTTCGTGGGCCTGGACAACTATGAACGGATCCTGGGCCATTCGGTCTTTCACACCGCCGCCGGGAACACGCTGAAGATCGTCGCGATCTCGCTGGTGGTGCAGATGCCGCTGGCGCTGTTCCTGGCGCTGCTGATCTACAAAAAGACCCCCACCAACGCGCTGTTCCGGCTGGTCTTCTTCCTGCCCTACATTCTGGCCGAAGTGGCGGCGGGCCTGATCTGGAGCTTCGTCTTCGACGGCAATTACGGCGTCACCGCCTCGATCGCGCAATCCCTGGGGTTCGAGAACGTCTTCATCCTGTCGGACCCGGACTGGGCCTTCGCGGCGATCATGACGGTGATCGTGTGGAAGTATTTCGGCTTCCACATGATGATCTACATCGCCGCCCTGCAGAGCGTCCCCGAGGACCAGATCGAGGCCGCCCGGATCGAGGGCGCGCGCCGTACGCAGGTGGTCCGCTATGTCCAGATCCCACATATCAAGCCTGCGATCGCGGTCAGCGCCTTCTTTGCCATCATCGGCGCGCTGCAGGTCTTCGACGTCATCATTCCGCTGACCAATGGCGGGCCGTCCAACCAGACCCACACCATCGTCACCTATCTCTACACCTTCGGGCTGACCCGCCTGAACATCGGCTTCGGCAGCGCGGTGGGGGTGATCCTGTTCGTGGGCGCCGTGACGGTCGCGATCTTCTACCAGCGCATCTTCATGAAGAGGACCGAGGCATGACCCGCGGACATCTGGCCCGCAACCTGCTGCGGCTGGCCTTCCTGTGCATCGTCGCCAGCTTCGTGCTGGCGCCGATGCTGGCCACCGTGCTGGGCGGCTTCAAGACCAATGCCGAGATCCGCACCAACGCCCTGGGCCTGCCCGCGATCTGGAACACCCAGTTCTACGGCTCGATCCTGTCGGACCCGGCCTTCTGGCGCTACCTGGGCAATTCGCTGGTGATCTCGATCGGGTCGGTGGTGCTGACGCTGATCACCGGGGCGGCGGCGGCCTATGTCTTCGCGCAGATCAGGTTCTTCGGCTCGCGGATGCTGTTCTCCTATGTGCTGCTGGGGCTGATGTTTCCCTTCGCGACGGCGATCCTGCCCTTGTTCATCAAGGTCCGCGACATGGGCCTTCTGGACACCTGGTGGGCGGTCATCCTGCCGCAGACGGCCTTCAGCCTGTCGCTGGCGATCCTGCTGTTCCGCACCTTCTTCGCGCAACTGCCCAAGGAGCTGTTCGAGGCCGCCTATATCGACGGCTGCGGCTATGTGCGGTTCTTCTGGCGCTTCACCCTGCCGCTGTCGGCGCCGATCCTGGCGACGGTGGGCACCTTCGTCTTCGTGCAGAGCTGGAACAACTTCCTGCTGCCGCTGGTCGTGCTGAACTCGCGCGAGGTGTTCACCTGGCCCCTGGGGATGATGCAGTTCCGGGGCGAATACGTGACCCAGTGGAACCTGACGCTGGCCTTCGTGACCCTGACGATCCTGCCCGCGATCGTCTTCTTCCTCGCCGCCCAGAAATACATCGTCGCCGGCCTGACCGGTGGCGCCGTCAAAGGATGACGACATGAGCCTGATCCAGAACCCGATCCTTCCCGGTTTCAACCCCGACCCCTCGATCGTCCGGGTGGGCGACGACTATTACATCGCGACCTCAACCTTCGAATGGTATCCGGGCGTGCAGATCCACCATTCGCGCGACCTGCGGCACTGGCAGCTGGTCAAGCGCCCGCTGGACCGGGCCGCGCAGCTGGACCTGCGCGGCGATCCCGACAGCGGCGGGGTCTGGGCGCCCTGCCTGACCCATGCGGACGGGCTGTTCTGGCTGATCTATTCCGACGTGAAGCGCCGCGACGGCGCGTGGAAGGACAGCCACAACTATCTGGTCACCGCCCCCGCCATCGAGGGGCCGTGGTCCGATCCGGTCTATCTGAACTCGTCGGGCTTCGATCCCTCGCTGTTTCACGATCAGGACGGCCGCAAATGGCTGATGAACATGATCTGGGACCACAACAAGACCGGCGGCGACCGTTTCGGCGGCATCGTCATGCAGGAATATTCGGTCGAGGATCGCGCGCTCACCGGCCCGGTCCGCAACATCTATCGCGGCACCGATCTGAAGCTGACCGAGGGGCCGCATCTGTATCTGCGCGACGGCTGGTATTACCTGCTGACCGCAGAAGGCGGCACCGGCTATGACCATGCGGTGACCATGGCCCGGTCGCGCGACCTGTTCGGACCGTACGAGACCGACCCCGCCAAGCACATCCTGACCGCGCGCGGCACCGACGGGCTGCTGCAGCGCACCGGCCATGCAGACATCGTGGAAACGCGCGACGGCCAGCATTACATGGTCCATCTGTGCTCGCGCCCGCTGCCCGAGACGCGCACGCTGCCGACGGGCACGGGAGGTATCCATGCCGATGACGTGCGCCGGTCCCCCTTGGGACGCGAGACGGCGATCCAGAAGCTGATCTGGGCGCCGGGCGAATTTCCCCGTCTGGCCCATGGCGGCAATGCGCCCGCCGACACGGCACCCGCCCCGGACCTACCCGACCACCCCTTCGACCCCGCGCCCGAACTGGTCGCGTTCTCGCCCCAAGGGCTGCCCATCGACCTGCAATGGCTGCGGACCCCGCATCCCGAGCGCCTGTTCTCGCTGACCGAGCGTCCGGGCGCGCTGCGCCTCTTCGGGCGGGAATCGCCGGGCTCTCAGTTCGATCATGCGCTGGTCGCGCGCCGCCAGCAGCATCTGGCCTTCACCGCCGAGACCGAGCTGGACATGACCCCCGGCGATTACCAGCATTTCGCCGGGCTGATCGCCTGGTACGGGCGGTTCAAGTTCCACTATCTGGCCGTCACCGCGAATGACGACGGCGCGCGGGTGCTGACCGTCTACAGCTGCGCTGCCGACTGGCCGGATGCGCGGGTCAGCTATCCCATCGACCAGATCCCGCTGCCCGCGACCGGCACGATCCGGCTTGGCTGCGACGTGGACGGCGCGGTGCTGCGGTTCCGTTATGCGACGGATGGCGACTGGACCGATCTGGGCATCGCGCTGGACCAGTCCGCCATCTCGGACGAGGCGGGCAACGGGCCGGGCAACAACTTCACTGGCGCCTTCGTGGGGGTCTGCGCGCATGACACCTCGGGGCGGGGACGGCCCGCCGATGTCCTGAACTTCCGCTATGCGGGGCGCGATCATGGCTGAAGTCACGCTGCACAACATCTCCAAGTCCTTCGGCGGGCTGACGGTCCTGCCCGACCTGAACCTGACGGTTCCCAATGGGTCCTTCACCGTGCTGGTCGGCCCCTCGGGCTGCGGCAAGTCCACGCTTCTGCGCATCATCTCGGGGCTCGAGATGCCCTCGGGCGGACAGGTCCGGATCGGCGGCAAGGACGTGACCTTCGAGGAGCCGTCCAAGCGCGGCATCTCGATGGTGTTCCAGTCCTATGCGCTTTATCCGCACATGACCGTCGCGCAGAACATCGATTTCGGACTGCGGCTGGCCAAGGTCCCTGCAGCGGAACGCAAGGCCCGCGTGACCGAGGCCGCCCGCATCCTGGCGCTGGAGGATTACCTGGACCGCAAGCCCAGCCAGCTGTCTGGCGGGCAGCGCCAGCGCGTGGCCATCGGCCGGTCCATCGTGCGCCAGCCTCAGGTGTTCCTGTTCGACGAGCCGCTGTCCAACCTGGACGCCGCCCTGCGCACCCAGATGCGGGTCGAGCTGGCGCAGCTGCACCAGTCGCTGGACGCAACGATGATCTATGTCACCCATGATCAGGTCGAGGCGATGACGCTGGCCGACCAGATCGTGGTGATGAAGGCGGGCCGGATCGAGCAGGTGGGTGCGCCGATGGATGTCTATGACCGTCCGCAGACGGCTTTCGTCGCGGGCTTCATCGGCTCTCCGCGCATGAACCTGCTGCCGGGCACGGCGATCGGGCGGGCGGACGTGGCGCAGGTGGGCATCCGCCCCGAACATATCGGCGTCTCGTCCTCGGTCGGCACCTGGACCGCCAAGGCGCAGGTGGTCGAGACCTTGGGCGCCGACACGGTGGTCTATGCCAAGGTCGATCAGGTGGGCGACGTCACCGTGCGCCTGCCCGGCAACCAGCGGATGAAGGCGGGCGAGACCCTGTTCCTGACCCCCGAACCCCAGAACCTGCACCTGTTCGACGATGCGGGAATGCGCATGGAGGACCCCTCATGACCCCCCTTGGACTTGGCATCATCGGCTGCGGCGTGATCAGCGACATCTATCTGCAGAACGCCGCGCTGTTTCCGCAGCTGGCCCTGCGCGCGGTCGCGGATCTGCGCAGGGAGGCGGCAGAGGCCAAGGCGCAGGCCCATGGCATCGACGCCCTGACGCCCGAGGCGCTGCTGGCGCGCGACGATATCGACGTGGTGCTGAACCTGACCGTTCCGGCAGCCCATCTGCAGGTCGGGCTGGCCGCGCTGCGGGCCGGAAAGCACGTCTATTCCGAAAAGCCGCTGGCCGTCAGCCTGGCCGATGGCCGCAGGCTGGCCGACATGGCGGCCGAGCGGGGCCTGCGCTTGGGCTGCGCGCCGGACACGTTCCTGGGCGGATCGCATCAGACGGCGCGGGCGCTGCTCGATGCGGGCCGGATCGGCCGGCCCGTCGCGGGCACGGCCACCCTGATGCTGGCGGGGCATGAACGCTGGCATCCCAATCCCGATTTCTACTACCAGGGACCGGGCGCGGGGCCGCTGTTCGACATGGGCCCCTATTACATCACCGCGATGGTGAACCTGCTGGGCCCGGTGCGCCGGGTCAACGCGCTGGCCAGCCGCGCCCATGACCGCCGGGTGATCGCCACCGGGCCCCGCGCCGGGCAGTCGGTCGATGTCGATGCCCTGACCCATGTGGCGGGCGTCATGGAGTTCGAGGGCGGCGCCCTGATCCAGATCGCCACCAGCTTCGACGTGCAGGCCCATGGCCACGCGCCGCTGGAGCTGTACGGCACCGAAGGCTCGCTGCGGATCCCCGATCCCAACCGCTTCGACGGCACGGTCGAGCTGTCGGACAAGGGCTGGCAGCCGCAGGCCACCAGCCATCCCCATGGCGACGGCAATTACCGCGGGCTGGGGCTGGCCGACATGGCCGGGGCGATCCTTCAGGACCGCCCGCATCGCGCCAGCGGCGATCTGGCGCTGCATGTCCTCGACGTGATCACCTCGCTGCTGGATTCGGCCCGGACCGGACAGGCCGTGACCCTGGCGACCAGCTGCACCCGTCCCGAGGCGCTGGCCCCGGACGCCCCCCTGACCCGTACGGAGGAGGTCGCATGAGCCGCAAATCAGCACTGATCTTTTGGGGCGGATGGGAGGGGCACGAGCCCGAAGCCTGCACCCGCATCGTCGAGCGGATGCTGACCGAGGAGGGATTCTCGGTCCACAGCGCCCAAGGCACCGATATCCTGCGCAGCGATGATCTGGGCCGCCACGACCTGATCGTGCCGTTGATCACGCAGGTGCAGGTCGCGCCCGAGGCCGTGCAGAACCTGGTCACCGCCGTCGAGGCCGGGACCGGGCTGGGGGGCTTTCACGGCGGCATGGCCGATGCCTTCCGCATGGAGCCCGCCTATCAGTTCATGGTCGGCGGCCAGTGGGTCGCCCATCCCGGCAACATCATCGACTATCGCGTCCAGGTCACCCGGCCCGACGATCCGGTGATGGCCGGGATCGGGGATTTCGACTATCGCTCGGAGCAGTATTTCCTGCATGTCGATCCGGGCATCGAGGTGCTGGCCACCACCACCTTCGACGGCACCCACGCCCCTGGACCAAGGGCACCGTGATGCCGGTGGTGTGGAAGCACCGCTATGGCGCGGCGCGCGTCTTCTATTCCGCCCTCGGCCATGTCGCGGCCGAATTCGACCACCCCCAGATGCAGCAGATCCTGCGACGCGGGCTGGTCTGGGCCGCGCGCTGACGCCGCCGCCCGGACCCGCCCCTTTCCCTTGAACGAGGACCATCATGACCGGCTATTTCCACGACATCGCGCCCATCCGTTTCGAGGGCCCCGACAGCACGAACGAATTCGCCTTCCGCCATTACGACCCCGACGAGGTGGTCATGGGCAAGCGGATGGAGGATCACCTGCGCCTGGCCGTCGCCTATTGGCACAGCCTGGCCTATGAGGGCGCCGATCCCTTCGGCGGGCGCACCTTCGACCGCCCGTGGTACGGCGACACGATGGAGGCCGCGCGCCGCAAGGCCGACGCCGCCTTCGAGATGTTCGCGATCCTGGGCCAGCCCTATTTCTGCTTCCACGACGCCGATGTCCGCCCCGAGGGCGCGACTTTCGCCGAAAGCCGCCGCAATCTGGACGAGATCTGCGATGTCTTCGCGGCCAAGATGGAACAGACCGGCACGAAGCTGCTCTGGGGCACGGCGAACATGTTCAGCCATCGCCGCTGGATGGCCGGGGCCGCGACCAATCCCGACCCCGAGGTCTTTGCCTATGCCGCCGCCTGCGTGAAGTCCTGCATGGACGTCACGCACCGCCTGAATGGCGAGAACTATGTGCTGTGGGGCGGGCGCGAGGGTTACGAGACGCTGCTGAACACCGATCTGACCCGCGAGGCCGAGCAGGCCGGGCGGTTCCTGTCCAAGGTCGTCGAGTACAAGCACAAGATCGGCTTCGAGGGCACCATCCTGATCGAGCCCAAGCCGCAGGAACCCGCCAAGCACCAGTATGATTTCGACGTCGCCACCGTCTACGGGTTTCTCAAGCGCTTCGGGCTGGAGGGTGAGGTCAAGCTGAACATCGAACAGGGCCATGCGATCCTGGCGGGCCATTCCTTCGAGCACGAGTTGGCGCTGGCGGCCTCGCTGGACATGCTGGGCTCCATCGACATGAACCGCAACGACTACCAGTCGGGCTGGGACACGGACCAGTTTCCCAACAACACCCCCGAGATCGCGCTGGCCTATTACGAGGTGCTGCGCGCGGGCGGCTTCACCACCGGCGGCACGAATTACGACAGCCGCGTGCGGCGGCAGTCGCTGGACCCCGAGGACCTGATCCTCTCGCATGTCGGCGCCATCGACGTCTGCGCCCGGGGCCTGAAGGCCGCCGCCGCGATGCTGGAGGATGGCGGGCTGGAACGCGCCCGGCAGGACCGCTATGCGGGCTGGGACGCGCCCGACGGACGGGCGCTTCTGGACCAGCCACTGGACGAGATCGCCGCGGCGGTCGAGGCGCAGGGCATCGACCCGCAGCCCCGGTCCGGCCGGCAGGAGCGGCTGGAGAACTGGGTCAACCGCTTCGTCTGAGGGATCAGGCGCCGTCCCCGGCGGGTCTGCGCGGGGGGCGGCGCAGCACGATCAGCCCAGATCCCACGATCAGCGCCGCGCCCAGGGCCATGCCGGGCGCGGGCACGTCGCCGAAGACGGTGAAGCCGAACAGCGCGCCCCAGACCAGCAGTGAATATTGCAGCGGCGCCACGACCGAGGCATCGGCCAGCTTCAGCGCGCGGGTGACCAGCATATGCGCCATCGTCGCCACCACGCCCAGCAGGAACAGCAGCGCCAGATCCCCGCCCGAGCGCAGCGGCGTCCAGTCGAAGGGCGCCAGCACCAGCCCCGCGATCGCCGCCGCCCCCAATTGGAACAGCACCAGGTCGCGGTCGGGCGTCTCGCGCAGGGACCGTCCCAGCAGCATGATGCCCGCGAAGGCCATCGTGCCCAGCAGGGCGAAGACCACCCCCGGCCCCGAGACCTGCAGCGACGGCGCCAGCAGGATCAGCACGCCCACGAAACCCACGGCCACCGCGCCCCAGGTCCGCGCGCCCACCCGCTCGCCCAGAAGGAAGGGCGAGATGGCGACGACATAGATCGGCGCGGCCATCCAGAAGGCCATCACATCGGCCAGCGGCATGTAGAAGACCGCGAGGTAGAAGCAGAAGACCTCGGCCGTGGCGCAGACCGCGCGCAGGGCCTGCAGGCGGGGGCGGGGGGCTGCGCTCAGGCGCGCGATCATCCGGCCGCCCCGCATCAGGAAGGGCGCCATCATCACCAGGGCCGCCAGCGACCGCAGCAGGATGACCTGCGCCACGCCGTAATCGGCGACCAGCCACTTGCCGATGGCATCATTGGCCGCGAAGGCCGCCATGCCCAGAAGCATCAGCAGCGCACCGGCCTTGTTGCCGGACAGGGAGGACAGCATCGTGTGAAAGGACCCCGCAGGTGGACGGGGCGCCCGGATCCGGTCCGGGCGCCCCTTTCAAGGACGGATGCCGGGGGTTATTCGGCGCGCAGCTCGGCCAGCGTGGCCTGGACCTGCTCGACGACATCGGCACCGATCGCCTCCTTGTGGCTCTCGTAGACGACCTGCGACTTGGCCAGCATCTCCTCCTGGTTCTCGGGGGTGATGGTGTTGAACTGCAGGCCCGCCTCTTCCATCTTGGCGAGCGACGCCAGGTTCAGTTCCTGGATGGCCGCGCGTTCCACGTCGCGCCCGACGATGGCGCAGTCGCGCAGGGCCTGCTGTTCCTCGGGCGAGTAGCTGTTGAAGATCGCCTTCGAGAAGAGGAACAGGAACGGCGTGTAAGCGTGCTTGGTCTCGCTGATGTATTCCTGCACCTCGTAGAAGCGCGAGGTGTCGATGGTGACGTAGGGGTTTTCCTGCGCGTCGATGGCCTTCGTCTCCAGCGCCGAGAACACCTCGCCGAAGGACATCGGCGTGGCGTTGGCCCCGAAGTTCGAGAAGGTGTCCAGGAAGATGTTGTTCTGCATGACGCGAACCTTCATCCCCTCGAAATCCTCCCACGTCTCGATGGGCCGCTGCGAGTTCGACATGTTGCGGAAGCCGTTCTCCCAATAGGCCAGGTTGACCAGCCCGACGGCGTCCAGCTTTTCGTTCAGGCTGTCGCCGAAAGGGCCGTCCATGACGGCATAGGCCTCTTCCGGGGTGCGGAACAGGAAGGGCAGGTCGAAGACGCCAAGCGCGGGCACCATCCCCACCAGCGGCGAGGAGGAGGTCACGACCGCCTCCTGCAGGCCCGAGCGGACGGCCTGCGTGGCCTGCAGGTCGCCGCCAAGCGCGCCGCCCCAGAAGCCCTGCATCTCCATCATGCTGCCGGTCGCCTCGTCCAGGCATTCCTGCATCGCGGCCATGCCGGTGGCGACGGGGTGATCCTCGTTGATGCCGTTCGAGACGCGGAACGTGCGTTCGGTGAACTCGGCCAGCGCGGGGCTGGCCACGGCCATGGCGGTGGTCAGGCACAAGGCGGCCTTCAATACGGAACGTGTCATGGTTTCCTCCCTTGGAAATCTGAAATCAGTAGAACCATCGTGCCGGGACGATCACGATGCTGGGGAATGCCACCAGCAGCAGGATCACCAGGATCTGTGCGATCAGGAACGGCCAGACGCCGCGGATCACCTTGCCGAGCGGCACCCGGCCCACGCCGCTGACCACGTTCAGCACCACGCCCACCGGCGGCGTCAGCAGCCCGATGCAGCAGTTCATGATGAACATGACCCCGAAATAGACCGGGTCGATCCCCGCCTTGATGACGATGGGCATCAGGACCGGCGTCAGGATCAGGATCGTGGGCGTCAGGTCCAGCGCCGTGCCCACCACCAGGATCAGCAGCATGATGACCAGCATCAACAGCTTGGGGTTCTCGATCAGCGGCTCGATATAGGCGGCGATCTCGTTGGGGATGTTGGCCGCGGTGATCAGCCAGGCCGAGACCAGCGCCGCGCAGACCAGGAACATGATCGCCGCCGTCGTCCGCCCGGCCGAGATCAGCACCTCGGGCAGGTCGCGCAGCTTCAGTTCGCCATAGACGACCATGCCCACGAACAGCGCGTAGAAGGCGGCGATGACGGCGGCTTCGGTGGGCGTGACGACGCCCATCTTGATGCCGCCCAAAATGATGACCGGCATGCCGAGCGCCCAGATGGCCCGGCCCGAGGCGCGGCCCCGTTCGGCCCATCCGGCGCGGGGCAGCGTCTCGACATCGTCGTTCCGGGCCACGATCAGCCAGGTGATGACCAGCGCGACGCCCATCAGCATGCCGGGCACGATCCCCGCCATGAACAGCTGGCTGATGGACACGTTGGCCGCCACGCCGAAGATGATGAAGGCCATCGACGGCGGGATGACCGGCGCGATGACGCCGCCCGCCGCGATCAGCCCGGCGGAGCGGGGCACGTTGTAGCCTGCGCGCGCCATCATCGGGATCAGGATCGCGGCCAGAGCCGCCGTGTCTGCGGCCGCCGAGCCCGAGATCGAGGCCATGATCACGGCGGCGATGATCGCCACCAGCCCCAGCCCGCCGCGGATATGGCCCACGCAGGTGATCGCGAATTCGATGATGCGGGTCGACAGCCCGCCCTTGTTCATCAGCTCTCCGGCCAGGATGAAGAAGGGGATCGCCAGCAGCGTGAAGGTGTCGGCGCCGATCAGCATGTTCTGCGCGATGATCTGCGTGTTGAACATGCCCATGAAGGACATCAGGATCACGCCGCAGAAGATCAGCGCGAAGGCGACCGGCACGCCAAGAGACATCGCGCCCAGAAGCGAGACGATGAAGACCAGAAGGGTCATTCCCCGCGCTCCCCTGCCTTGAGGCTCTTGGCGGGACTGTCGTACAGGTCCTCCATCTCGCCTCCGAAGCCGCGCAGTTCGGCCGTGGTGATGCGGCCCGTGGCCAGGCGGAACAGCCGCTCCAGCGTGATCAGGATGATGCCCGCGCCGGTGAACAGCCCGATCCCGTAGACCCAGGCCATCGACAGGCCCGAGACGGGCGCGCTCATGGAGGCGTTGATGGGCAGCTGCTTCCAGGTGCCATGCGTCAGCACGCCCGCGCAGCCCAGGATCATCAGGTCCGAGATGCCCATCAGCACCAGCCGCCCGCGATCGCCGAACTGCGCCACGACCGTCTCCATCCCCATGTGCTGGCGGTGGTGATAGACGACGACCGCGCCGATGAAGGTCAGCCAGACGAAGGCGAACCGCGACAGCTCGTCCGACAGGGGAAAGCCCGAGTTCATCGTGTAGCGCATGACGACATTGACGAAGACCATCAGCGCCATGCTGGCGATCAGAAGCGCCAGAAGGATGTCGAGGAAGCGGAAGAACAGCTGTGACGCGCGCGACATCTCAGATCCTCTCGCCCAGGCCGCGCGCGACCAGGTTGCGCATCAGGGCCACGGTGCCGAAGGTCCATTCGGGGCAGCGGTCGGTGCGCTCGACCCAGTTGACCAGCCGTCCCAGATGCGGCGAGGCGATCTCGACCCGGTCGCCGGTCTCGTGGGTGAAGCCCTGTCCCGCGCCGCGCCGGTCCTTGACGGGCGCGAACATGGTCCCCAGGAACAGCACCGCCCCGTCGGGATACTGATGCGAGCGGTTCAGAAGCTGCCCGGCCAGGTCGGTGGGCGTGCGGCTGATCGCGGCCATCGGGCTTTCGCCGGTCATCTCGAACCCGTCCGTCCCCGCGACCCGCAGCGACACGGTCGCGCGGTCCAGATCGCCTTGGGTGAAATGGTCGTCGAACAGCCGGATGAAGGGCCCGATCGCGCAGGAGGCGTTGTTGTCCTTGGCCTTGCCCAGAAGCAGGGCAGACCTTCCCTCGACGTCGCGCAGGTTCACGTCGTTGCCAAGCGTCGCGCCGACGATGGCGCCGTCCGAGCGGATGACCAAGACCACCTCGGGCTCGGGGTTGTTCCATTCGGACATCGGGTGGATGCCCACCAGATCGCCGCAGCCCATCGACGACATCGGCTGCGCCTTGGTGAAGATCTCGGCATCCGGGCCGATGCCCACTTCCAGATATTGCGACCACAGGTCCATCTGCTGCAGCAGCGCCTTGACCTCGGCGGCCTTGTCGGACCCGGCCTGCACGCCGCGCAGGCTGTCTCCTATCACGGGGGCCAGCCGGGTCCGGATCTCGGCGGCGCGGGCGCTGTCGCCGCGCGCCTGCTCCTCGATCACGCGTTCCAGCATGCTGTCGGCGAAGGTGACGCCGGCGGCCTTGACGGCCTGAAGGTCGATGGGCGCCAGCAGCCGACCGGCGCTGCCGTCCAGGAAACCGTCCAACGGCCCCAGATCGGGCAGATCGCCCGCCAGCACCGAAGCCAGGTCGTCGCGTTCCAGCAGGCCCGACATGGTGGCCGACACGCCGCTCAGGTCATGGACCCGGCCCTGGCGCAGGGCGACGGGGCAAGGGCCGCCCTGCCGGTCGGACCAGACCCGGCCCACGAGGGTCGCCCGGTCGGCATCGTCGGGCAGGACCGCATCGGCGGCCAAGGCATGCTGCAACGTCAAATCAATCCCCCTGATATCCCGGCATCCTCCAACGCCGTGCCGTCCGACTTTGTCAGACAACAAGATGACTCGACCCTAATCGTGGCCCCGGCGGGCTGTCCACTCCTTTATTTCATAAACCCGAACCGATCAGTTCAGGAATAGAATTCCAGCCGCAGCGCGATGCGCGCCGCCGAGCCCGCCATGTGCGCGCGCATGGCGGCGCGCGCCCGGGTCGGATCGCGGGCGGCGATGGCGTCGCGGAGCGCGACATGCTCCCGGTTCACGACCGCCACGATCTCGTCCAGGCGGATGCGTTCGCGCGAGGTGACGATGGTCTGCAGGATGCGGTCCGACACGGCGCCCAGGAACTGCACGAAGTAGTCGTTGCCGGTGGCCGCCGCGATGGTGCGGTGAAAGTCCAGATCGGCGAGGATCCCGTCCTCGGCATTCTCGCCGGTGGCGGACATGCGGACCAGCGCCTCGTCCATCTGCCGCAGGTGGTCGGGGCGATGATAGGTGGCGGCCAGCCCCGCCGCCTCGATCTCCAGCGGGACGCGCAGCTGGAAGAGGTCGCGGAAATCATGGCCCTCCATCTGGGCGCCGTCATCCAGCCGAATGTGCCGGGTGGGCCGGTCGATGACGAAGGCGCCGACGCCTTGGCGCGTCTCGATCATGCCCTCGTTGCGCAGCTGGGCGATGGCCTCGCGGATGACCGTGCGGCTGACGCCGAAGTTCTTGGACATGGCGTTTTCGGTGGGCAGGCGGTCGCCGGGCTTCAACTCTCCCTGCTGGATCTGCCGGGCGAACTGGCCGGCGATCCGGGCGGGCAGATGCTGGGTGCGGCTGATCGGGGTGGGGGACTGGCTCATCGCTCCGCTCCGCTCAGGGTCAGCTGGCAGCCCGGGTTCATCACCCGCCCCGGGTCCAGCGCACCCTTGATGGCCGTCAGCAGGGCCCGCTGCGTCCCGGGCAGGCGGGCCTCGAAATCCTCCCGTTTCAGCCGCCCGATGCCATGCTCGGCGCTGATCGAGCCCTCGTAGCGGTCCAGCACCGTGTTCAGGATCTTCTTCGCGGCCAGGATCTGCGCGTCGACCCCCTTTGGCCCAAGCGCCTGATCGGGCAGCACGTTCAGATGCACGTTCCCGTCGCCGACATGGCCGTAGGACACGCAGACCACGCCGGACAGCTGCGCCGTGATCGCCGCCTCGGCCTCGGCCACGAACCGGGCCAGCCTGGAGAGGGGGACCGAGACGTCGCTGCGGAAATGCCGCCCCCGCTGCGCCTGGCCCATGTTCATCCCCTCGCGCACCGCCCACAGGCTGGCGGCCTGCGCCTGCGACTGCGCGATCACCCCGTCCAGCGCCAGCCCGTCCTGGAACGCGCCCTCCAGGAACCGCGTCATCAGGTCGTCGATATCGACAAGGCCCGAGCCCGCGATCTCGATCAGTGCATAGGCGGGGTGGGTCGGGTCCATCGGCAGCGCCAGATCGGGCATCGCCTCGCGCGCCAGGGTGAAGGCCAGCGGCGGCATGAATTCGAAGGCCGACATCAGATCGCAGCACTCCCGCCGCGCGCGGCGATAGAGGCCGATCGCATCCTCCAGCCGGGGCAGTGCGACCAGCGCGGTGGCCACGCGGTCGGGCGCGGGCAGCAGCTTGACGGAGACGGCGGTGATGATGCCAAGCGTGCCCTCGGCGCCGATGAACAGCTGCTTCAGGTCGATCCCGCGATTGTCCTTGCGCAGCTTCGACAGCCCGTCGAAGACCTGCCCGTCGGGCAGGACCACCTCCAGCCCCAGCACCAGCTCGCGCGTCATGCCGTGGCGCAGGACGTTGACGCCCCCCGCATTGGTCGACACGTTCCCGCCGATCCGGCAGCTGCCTTGGGCGCCAAGCGACAGGGGAAAGGCCAGCCCTTGGGCGGCGGCGGCATCGCGCAGGCTTTGCAGCACCACCCCCGCCTCGACCACCGCCGAGAAGTTGTCGGGATCCAGGTCGCGGATGCGGGTCATCCGGTCCAGCGACAGGACCACCTGCGCGCCGGGCGCGTCGGGAATGGCGCCCAGCACCAGCCCGGTATTGCCGCCCTGCGGCACGATGGCCAGGTCCAGCGCCACGGCGGCCCGCACGCAGGCCTGCACGCCCGCCGTGTCGCGCGGGCGCAGGACCGCCACCGCGCCGCCTTGGACGTCGCCATGCCAGTCGCGGCAATAGGGGGCCACCGCCGCGCCCGACTGCACGACATCGGCACCCAGGGCATGCACCAGCTGCGCCACGCGGGGGTCGGCGTCCGCGCCGGTCGTCGTGTCATGCGCGATCATCTCTGCCTCGGCCACCCCGATCCCTCCCGGATGTTCATGTTGCAGGTCGTCAGACAATCATACTAATCTGGCCGCGCAGAAATGCCACCCGGATCTGAGGAGGAGACCCGACATGCATATCCTGACCATCGGTGCCGGAGGCATGCTGGGCCGGAAGCTGACCGAACGGCTGGCGCGCGACGGGCTGGCGGGCCGGCCGGTCGACACGCTGACGCTGGTCGACATCATGGCGCCCGACGCGCCCGTGGAGCTTGCCAACAAGACGGACTGCGTGGCCGCCGACCTCTCCGCGCCGGGCACCGCCGCGCGGCTGATCGCGCCGCGGCCCGACGTGATCTTTCATTTCGCGGCCATCGTCTCGGGCGAGGCCGAGGCCGATTTCGAGAAGGGCTATCGCATCAACCTGGACGGCACCCGCGACCTGTTCGAGGCGATCCGGATGGCCCATGTGCTGGATGGATACTGCCCGCGCGTGGTCTTCGCCTCGTCCATCGCGGTGGTGGGCGCGCCCCTGCCCTATCCCATCCCGGACGAGTTCCACACGACGCCCCTGACCAGCTATGGCACGCAGAAGGCGATCAGCGAGCTGCTGCTGGCCGATTACAGCCGCCACGGCTTCCTCGACGGCATCGGCATCCGGCTGCCGACAATCTGCATCCGCCCCGGCCTGCCCAACAAGGCTGCCTCGGGCTTCTTCTCCAACATCCTGCGCGAGCCTCTGGTGGGCAAGCCCGCCGTGCTGCCGGTCCCGGACACGATCCGGCACTGGCACACCTCGCCCCGATCCGCCGTGGGCTTCATGATCCGTGCCGCGACGATGGACCTGTCGCGCTTGGGCGCGCGGCGCAGCCTGTCCATGCCGGGCCTGTCCGCCACCGTGGGCGAGCAGATCGAGGCGCTGCGCCGCGTGGCGGGCGACGAGGCCGTGGCGCTGATCCGCCGCGAGCCCGACCCGGCCATCACCGCCATGTGCGAGGGCTGGGCGCCCGGCTTCACCGCCACCCGCGCCCGCGAGCTGGGCTTTGTCGCCGAAGACAGTTTCGACGACATCATCCGCGCGCATATCGAGGATGAGCTGGGGGACCGCGCATGACCAAGATCGCCTTTCTGGGAACCGGGTTGATGGGCGCGCCGATGGTGCGGCGCCTGCTGGCCGCAGGTCATGCCGTGACCGTCTGGAACCGCGCGCCCGAGAAGGCGCAGGCGCTGGCGGCGGACGGGGCCACGGTCGCCCCCGACCCCGCGCAGGCGGTGGCGGGGGCCGAGGTCGTCTTCACCATGCTGTCGGACGGGCCCGCCGTGGCGGCGGTGCTGTTCGAGCGCGGCGTGGCGGGGGCGATGGCGCCCGGCGCCGTCGTCATCGACACCTCGTCCATCGCGCCGCCCATCGCCCGCGACCACGCACAGCGGCTGGCGTCGATGGGGATCGACCATGTCGACTGCCCCGTCTCGGGCGGGGTGGCGGGAGCCCAGGCCGGGTCGCTGGCCCTGATGGCCGGAGGCGAGGCGGCGGTCATCGACCGCATCGCCCCCGTGATGGTGCCGCTTGGGCGGCTGACCCATGTCGGACCCTCGGGGGCCGGGCAGGTCTGCAAGCTGGCCAACCAGCAGATCGTCGCCGTCACCATCGGCGCCGTGGCCGAGGCGATGATGCTGGTCGAGGCCGGCGGCGCCGACCGCGCCAAGTTCCGCGACGCGATCCGGGGCGGATTCGCCGAAAGCCGCATCCTGGAGCTGCATGGCGGGCGCATGGTCGCGCGCGATTTTGCGCCCGGCGGGCTGTCGCGCCTGCAGCTGAAGGACCTGAACTCGGTCGCCGATCTGGCCGCAGATACCGGCCTGACCCTGCCCCTGACGGAAAGCGTGCGCGCCTCCTTCACCGATTTCGTCGCCGCGGGCCATGGCGAGGCCGATCACAGCGGGCTGCTGCTGCATCTGGAGGCCATGAACCCCGCCCCCCGCCGGAAGGACCCGACATGACCGAGACGCCCCCCCGCCGCCTGCGGTCGCAGGACTGGTTCGACAATCCCGACCATGCCGACATGACCGCGCTCTATCTTGAACGCTTCATGAACTACGGCACCACGCCCGAGGAGCTGCGGTCGGGCAAGCCGATCATCGGCATCGCGCAGTCGGGCAGCGACCTGAACCCCTGCAACCGCCACCATCTGGATCTGGCCAAGCGCGTGCGCGACGGCATCCGCGACGCGGGCGGCATCCCGATCGAATTTCCCAGCCATCCGCTGTTCGAGAACTGCAAGCGTCCCACCGCAGCGCTGGACCGCAACCTGGCCTATCTGGGGCTGGTCGAGCTGCTCTATGGCTACCCGTTCGACGGGGTGGTGCTGACCACGGGCTGCGACAAGACCACGCCCTCGGCCATCATGGCGGCGGCGACGGTCGATCTGCCCGCCATCGTGCTGTCGGGCGGGCCGATGCTGGACGGCTGGCACGAGGGCAAGCTGGTCGGGTCCGGCACCGTCATCTGGCAATCGCGCCGCAAGCTGTCGGCCGGAGAGATCACCCGCGACGAGTTCCTGCAGACCGCCTTGGACAGCGCACCCTCCATCGGCCATTGCAACACGATGGGCACGGCCTCCACGATGAACGCCATCGCCGAGGCGCTTGGCATGTCGCTGACCGGCTGTGCGGCGATCCCGGCGGCCTATCGGGAACGCGGCCAGATTGCCTATCGTACCGGGCTGCGCGCGGTGGAACTGGTGCGCCAGGACATCCGCCCCTCGGCCATCCTGACCCGGGCGGCCTTCCTGAACGCGATCCGCCTGAACTCGGCCATCGGCGGGTCGACCAATGCGCAGCCGCATCTGATGGCCATGGCGCTGCACGCGGGGGTCCGGCTGGACCCCGAGGACTGGCAGCTTCACGGCTATGACGTGCCGCTGCTGGCCAATGTCCAGCCCTCGGGTGCGTGGCTGGGCGAACGCTTCCACCGCGCGGGCGGCGTGCCTGCCGTGATGTGGGAGTTGCTGCAGGCCGG
Source organism: Paracoccus liaowanqingii (assembly GCF_004683865.2). Lineage (NCBI taxonomy): Bacteria > Pseudomonadati > Pseudomonadota > Alphaproteobacteria > Rhodobacterales > Paracoccaceae > Paracoccus > Paracoccus liaowanqingii. Next base: position 28,031 of record NZ_CP040763.1, read on the forward strand.
GTTGCTGGACGGCGACTGCCCGACCGTGACGGGCAAGACCATGGCCGAGAACCTCTTCGGCCGCGAAAGCACGGACCGCGAGGTCATCAAGCCCTTCGGCGCCCCGATGATGGACCGCGCGGGCTTTCTGGTCCTGCGCGGCAACCTGTTCGATTTCGCGATCATGAAGACCAGCGCGATATCCGAGGATTTCCGCACCCGCTACCTGTCCGAACCGGGGCGCGAGAACATCTTCGAGGGCACTGCCTTCGTCTTCGACGGCTCCGCCGATTACCACGCGCGGATCAACGATCCCGCGCTGGCCATTGACGCGGACTCCATCCTGGTGATCCGCGGGGCCGGGCCGCTCGGCTGGCCCGGGGCGGCCGAGGTGGTGAACATGCAGCCGCCCGACCGGCTGATCCGCGCGGGCATCCGCAGCCTGCCCACCATCGGCGACGGGCGGCAATCGGGCACCGCCGACAGCCCGTCCATCCTGAACGCCTCGCCGGAAAGCGCGGCGGGCGGGGGGCTGGCCTGGCTGAGGACGGGCGACCGCATCCGCATCGACCTGAACCAAGGCCGCTGCGACATGCTGGTGGACGAGGCGCAGATCGCCGCCCGCCGGGCCGAGGGCATCCCCGCGGTGCCCGCCTCGGCCACGCCGTGGCAGAAGATCTATCGCGAGACGGTCACGCAGCTGGATCGCGGCGCGACGATCGAGGGGGCGGACGCGTTCTCGCGCCTCTCCGAGGCCCTGCCGCGCCACAATCACTGAGGGGGCGGGGCAAGGGGCCCGACCCCTTGCCCCCCGTCAGCGCGGTGAAAGAACCAGGCTGTCCGGCCCGTCGATGATCCGCGCCACCTCTGCCAGGGCCGTCTCGCCCGGCGGACCGCCCAGGGGGTCGGCCTCCAGCAGCGCACCGAAGGCCAGCCCCGTCTCGGCGCCGATCCGTGCAAGCGGCAGCTGATAGGTCCGGTAGCTGCCATAGACGAAGGCGCTTTCGACCAGCGGGCGGATCATCCGCCCCTGCGACAGCACATAGCCCGTCGCGGACAGCCGCCCCGTGTCGGCATGGACCATGACGGCGATCTTCCAGAACTCCTCGGGGATGGGCACGTCCTCGGCGCCGGGCTGCGCGGTCAGGCGGCGGTCGGTGTCGCGAAAGACCGGGCCGGTCAGGACCGAGACGCGGAAATCGCGCGTCTCGGCGGCCTCGAGGATGTAATCCTCCAGCCCCAGCCAGTCCCTCTGGTTCAAATCCTCGTGCTGCGGCGCGCAGTTGGTATAGTGGAACGTATCGCCCTCGGCCTCTGCGGCCCCGGGCCCCCAACCGGGGTCGCGGCGCCGGACCATGTGGCCGCGATCCAGCGCGTTGCGCAGATAGAGCTCGTTCCCGATCTGGTGGGCCAGGTCCAGCCGCCCGTCCAGCCGCCAGCTGCCCCGCCGCTTCAGCCGCCGTGCCAGCGCGCCGTCGATGTTGACCGCCGTCAGCAGGGGCAGGCGCCGGGCGGCGGACTGGATGACCGAGAAGTTGCGATAGCGCAGCACCCCGTCCGCCGCGTCGCTGACCGGCGCGGCCTGCCACGGGCCAAGCCCCGGCAGCGGCACCGACAGATCGCCCGTCCCCAAGAAGTCCGGATCATAGCCGTTGCGCTTGGCGAAGCTGGCGCCAGGCGAAACGGGCGCCTCGGGTCCGGGCGCGTCCATGTCCGGCAGGGCGGTTCCCGGCAGGCGCGTTAGGACGGCCCGGCGGGCGGCCGCGATCACGTCGGCGGTGACGGCGTGGTTGGCCTCCAGGAAGCGGCCCGCGAAATGCAGCCCCAGCACGCGCCCATCCTCCAGCGCCACGACCGGAGAGCCGGAATTGCCGCCCAGGGACGAATAATCCGCCATCAGCACCGGCGCGTCGCGGCTGTAGTCGGACACGAAGCCCGGGGCGAGGCGCTTGACCCCGTAGCGGCCGCGGAACACCTCGTCCATCAGGTCCGGGTCGTTGCGGCTGCCGTCCTCGGCGGGATATCCGATCACCGCCACGGCGGGGCGGCGGTCGCGCAGGGGCGGGACGCCCAGCAGCTCCAGCGGGGTCGCGGCCCCCTGGGGGGCGACGCGCAGAAGGGCGAAGTCGGGCTCGTGGTCGCGGGCGATGTAAAGGATGCCGGTGACCTCGGCATGCAGGCGCGTCTCCGTCCCGACGAAGCCGTGATAGTCCAGCCGCGCCTCCATCGGGGTTCCGAACCGGCCCGGGCGCATCCGGTATCCGCCGCGCAGGTCCTCGGCAAAGACCGCAGCCACATGGCGGTTGGTGACGGCCAGCGTGTCGTCGATCAGGAAGCCCGTGCCTGCAAAGGGCAGGCTGGGATGATGCAGCAGGTCGATGCGCCCGACGCCCCGGGATGCCGCATGCAGCAGGGCTGCATTGCCGGTGACCAGCGCCAGCAGCCGGGGATCGGCCTCGATCGCGTCGGCCGTGTCGATGCCCGATGGCTTCACGAAGAAGGCCGGGCGCAGCCGGGCCAGCACGATGGCCTCGGCCAGGCCGTGACGGCCAAGCGCCTCGGGCCGCAGTGCCTCTGCCGCCAGAAGGCCCGCAGGCTGGGTCATGCGGCGCCGCGCCTCGAGGATCGCGGCTGCGCGGTCCTCGAAATCGGGGGTGCTGTGGCGGACCTGGTCGATCTGGCTGCGAAACATCCTGCGCGTCCCCGCTTTGCCCGGCATGGCGATTCCCCGGATGTCGAAACCCTGCGGCCTCCGGCCCGCGCCCACAAGCCCGGGGATCAGTCCTGCGGGCTCCCGACCGCTTGGTCGCAGAACGGTCGCGAGGATCGGGCATGGCCGTTATGAGGTCTTTGCAAGTCCAGAGCTGAGGACACCGCCGCAGAAGACATGTCTACCTGGCCGAGGTTCTGCAGGACGGCGCCGTGATCACGACGCCTGCTCGCGCCCCCGCACCGACGGTCCGTTCGATCGAATCGAGAGAGAACGACAACCTGACCGCGCCTGAACACCGACCGCCTTGCAGGGGTGGCCTTTGCCGGTCCCGCGACGCGACCTGCAGCCACAGCAGGCCGATCCCCGGCGCGATTGAGTGGTTCTTAACCTCTCTGCGCTAGACCCAAGGGAACAGCCCGCGTCATGCAAAGGGAATCGACCGTGACCAATTCCAAGGGTGCATCCTCCGTCCATCTCGAGGAGCGGTTGAAATTCCTCAAGCTGGATGCCCAGGCCCAGGCCCGGCTGCGGGCCCTGGCGCCGCAGGTTCAGTCCAGCGTCGCCCCCGCGCTGGAGGAGTTCTACCAGATCATCGCCAAGATGCCGGACCTGCACCGGCATTTCGAAAGCGAACCGCACCGGCAGAAGGCGCGCACCAGCCAGCAGCAGCACTGGGCGCGCATCGTCTCGGCCGAGTTCGGCGACGACTATGCCTTGGCCGTTCGCCGCATCGGGGCCGTCCATGCCCGGATCGGACTGGAGCCGCGGTGGTATATCGGCGGCTACGGGCTGGTCCTGGACCATATCGTCCGCGATCTGGTCACCGACCGGCGGACCCTGACCGCCTCGGCGCGCGGGCAGCTGGCCGCGGACCTGTCGACGGTCATGCGCGCGGCGCTTCTGGACATCGACCTGTCGATCTCGACCTATCTGGAGCAGATCGAGGGACGGCGGCGCGAGGCCGAAGACACGCAGCACCGGGCTTTCGAGCTGCTCTCGGGGGCCTTGGGACGGCTGGCAGAGGGCGACATGACGATCCGGCTGGAGCCGGTCCTGTCCGAACGGACCCGCTTCAACGAGACGGTGAACAGCCTCGACGAGATGCTGGGATCCGTGCGGCAATCCGCGCAGCTGATCAGCACCGGCACGCGCCGGATCTCGGACGCATCCAACGACATGGCCCGACGCACCGAACAGCAGGCCGCCAGCCTGGAACAGACCGCCGCCGCCCTGAACGAGATGACCGCCTCGGTCCGCGAATCCGCCGCACGCAGCCGTGCTGCCGAAGAGATGGCCGGGCGTGCCCGGCAGGTGGCGACCCAAGGCAGCCAGGTCATGGATCAGACCCGGGCCGCCATGGCGGAGGTTTCGGCCAGCGCCAGCGAGATGGGGCAGATCATCGGCGTCATCAGCGAGATCGCCTTCCAGACCAGCCTTCTGGCCCTGAATGCCGGGGTCGAGGCCGCCCGCGCGGGCGAGGCCGGGCGCGGCTTCGCGGTGGTCGCGGCCGAGGTGCGGGCCTTGGCGCAGCGCTCGGCCGATGCGGTGCGCACCATCCGCGAACTGATCGACCGCAGCGTCGAGCAGACCGCCCATGGTGTCAGGCTGGTGACCGAGACCGACACGACCCTCGCCCGGATCGTCGCGGTGTTTCAGGATATCGAGACGATCGTCACCGAGATGTCGGCGACCGCGCAGCGCCAGGCCCTGAGCATCACCGAGATCAACAGCGCCGTCAGCTATCTTGACGAAGTTACCCAGAAGAACGCCGCCATGGTCGAGGAGGCCACCTCCACCAGCGCGCTTCTGAACACCGAGGCGCAGGCCCTGACCACCCTGGTCAGCCGCTTCACCGTCACCAGCGACGCCGCCTCCGCACCGCGCTGGCGCAAGGCGATCTGAGGGCACGCGACAAGCGCAGGCGACCCGAGCTATGCTTCGGTGGACGGTTGTGTCGATGACCCGGCATCTGCGCGGCAATGCAGCATTCGGCTGAGTTTGCAACCCTGAGCCAAGGCAGAGCGCGGCGCGCTCGGCGGGGTCAGGTTGTCTTCGACCATGGCGCCCTACCTACTTGGTCCGACACGTCTGGCATCGAGGGTGCGACTTGCGGGGTAACCGGCGCGGGTCATCGCCGGCCCGGCCCCGCGATGGACCACGGCGATCCTCGTCCGCAGGCGCCCCTGACCATGGATGGCCCCTTTCGCAGCCTATCGCCGCCTTCCCGTATGGCCGCGCGGCCAAGATCGCAGTCGTGCCGAAGATGCTCGGGCACTGGCCGATGGCGCGGCTGCCCAGCATCCTGAACGGGCCGGTCTTGTCGCTCGGCATCCCCGCCGAGGCGGAGGCCTCCGCCCAGGGGACCGCAGGACTGTCGTGCCGGGGTCGGGAACAATCCCCGCCCCGATCGGTTGCCTGCGGGTCGCACCGGGCCACCCATAGGTGGTCGCGTGCAAGGGCGGCACGGATCCTGCCTGCACCCGGCAGGACATCCCCGTCCGCCAGACCCGAAGGACAGACAGATGATGACCGACGATACCCCCCAGAATCCCGACCGCCGGAAAGTCTTTGGCGGCATGGCCGGCGGCGTTGCCGCCATCGGCCTGGCCGGTGCGGCGCAGGCGCAGCAGGCCGACACGGCGGCGGGCGCGGCGCCGCTCACTCGGATGCGCGATCCGCAGACGGCCTATCCCGAGCCGCCCTTCCCCGAACAGCAGCAGGACTGGCCGGGCCTCGCCGGAGAGATGGACCCGCGGCCCGACCATGGCGAGGAGAGCTATCGCGGTTCGGACCGTCTGGCGGGACGCCGGGCGCTGATCACCGGGGGCGACAGCGGCATCGGCCGCGCCGTGGCCATCGCCTTCGCCCGCGAGGGCGCCGATGTGGCGATCAACTACCTGCCCGACGAAGAGCCCGACGCGCAGGAGGTCATCGCCCTGATCGAGGAGGCCGGCGGCCGCGCGGTCGCCATTCCGGGTGACATCACCGATCCCGCCTTCTGTCAGGACCTGATCGCGCAGGCGGTCGAGGCGCTTGGCGGGCTGGACGTGCTGGTCAACAATGCGGGCTACCAGCAGTCGGCCCCCTCGATCGACGAGATCTCGGACCAGACCTTCGACCAGACGATGAAGACCAATGTCTACGCGCCCTTCTGGATCACCCGCGCGGCGCTGCCGCATCTGGAGGCGGGCGCCTCGATCATCATCACCTCGTCGGTGGTGGCCGACCAGCCGCCCGAGAACCTGTTCGATTATGCCCAGACCAAGGCGGCGAACGTGATCTTTGCCAAGGTGCTGGCCAAGCAGCTGGCCGGGCGCGGGATCCGCGTCAATGCGGTGGCGCCGGGGCCGTTCTGGACCCCGCTGCAGGTCGTGGGCGGCCAGCCGCCCGAGGCGATCCCGGAATTCGGCGCCACCACGGCGATCGGACGCCCGGGTCAGCCGGTCGAGATCGCGCCGCTTTACGTGCTGCTGGCCAGCGGCGAATCCAGCTATTCGACCGGCCAGGTCTTCGAGGCCACCGGCGGCTGACACCTTTCGGCCGGGGGCATGGCGGCGACGCCGTGCCCCCGCGACACCGCGATCAGTGACTGTGGCCCGCGTGGCTGTGGGCCGAGGCGCCTGCGGCCTCAACCTCGACCGCCACGTCCAGATGGATCTCTCCGAACATCACCTCGATCTGCAGCGCCTGCCCTTGGGTTAGGGGCGCGGGCAGGTCGGACAGCTGCAGCGCCAGGCCGCGCGGGACCAGGTCCAGATATTGTCCGGCGGCGATCGGCATGTCGGGCAGGGGCTGCCAGGTCTCGACCCCGCCCGCATAGGCAAAGCCCACCAGCCGGGCCGTCTGTCCGTCCTCGGTCTGCGCGCCGGAGAGGGTCAGGGCTTGGTCGGACCCGTTCTCGATCTCCATGTAGATCAGCGCCTCGGGACCTGCGGTCGCCGGGGTCCAGGCGTGCAGGATGCGCAGGCCCTGCGCCTCGGCCAGGTGGTCGTGACCGTCCTGGGCGGCGGCGGGCAGGGCGGCCAGGATCAGGGCTGCGGCGAAGGCGATGCGGTACATGGACGAGGTCCTTTGGGATCAGCTGCGAAGGTCGGCAAGCTGCTGGCGGCGGGTCGCCGACAGCGCGGGCAGCAGGGCCAGGATCAGCGTCAGGCTGACGAAGCCCGCGACCAGCTGCACCTCGGCCCAGGCCACGGTGGCGGTGACCAGGATGTCGGTGCGGGCGGTGATGATGGCCGAGAAGGCGCTGGCGGCCAGCCAGCCCAGGGCCAGACCGGCCAGCGATCCGGCGGCGATCAGGGCGGCGCTGTAGCTCCAGACGACGGCAAAGACGAAGCGGCGGCTGGCGCCGATGGCACGCAGCAAAGCCAGCCCGCGGGCGAAGATGCGCGTAAGGATGACCAGCCCGGCCAGGATCGACACGGTGACCAGCACCTGCGTAACCACGGCCAGAAGCGACATGGCCTCGCGGACATCGCGCATCAGCCCGTGCATCTGCGCCAGCACCGTGCCGGGGAAGAACGCCATCATGTCGGGCCGCGCATAGCGCGATTGCAGCGCGTAATTGCCCCACAGCGCCTCGGCCCGCACCAGGATCGCGGGGGTGCCGGGGAAAAGGGCGGCGTCGAAGGGCGGGCCGATCCGGTCGCCCTCGGACAAAGCGTGGCCATTGGCCAGACCGTGAACCTCCCACACGCCCTCGATGGGCACCAGGATCGCGCGGTCCCACGGGCTGCCGGTGGGCGCCATGCGGCCCGTCACGGTATAGGCAGCGCCGCCATGGGCGTCGGCCTCGGCCGAGGCTCCGTGGCCATGGGCGGGGGTGAAGCTATCGCCGGCGGTCACCGGGGCATAAGCGCCCGCCACCGCCTCGGTCGAGGTGGCAAACATCCGGCCCTCGGCCAGATCGCCCGCCAGATGGGCCACGAAATCGGCGATGGTGCCCACCACCGGGGCGCCCTGATAGCTGTCGCCAAAGGCGATGGGCGCGGCCAGCACCACGTCGGGATCGGCGGCGACCTCGGCATATTGCGCGCCCGTCAGCAGCGGCACGTCCGAGGGTTGCAGGTAGACGGCGGCCAGCATCGCCGTGATCTCGCTGCCCGGCGCGGCGAGGATCAGGTCGAAGCGTTCGGCAGCCCGCGCGCTGCCCTGACGCAGCCCGCGTTCCTGCGCGGTCAGCCCGACGCCGATGCCGACCGACACGGCGATCAGCGCGACGAAGACCGCATTCGCCCCGCGAAAGCGGCGCAGCATGGCGCGCACCAGCCGCCACGGCTTAAAGCCGCGCAGCACCAGAAGGCCCGTCAACAGGCCGGGTGCCAGCAGCAGGACCAGCAGCGCGACGTCCTGCCCCAGAACGGGCAGGCCGGACCAGAGGGCGCGCAGGCTATGCATGCGTATCCTCGACGATCCGCCCCTCGGCCATGGTCAGGACCCGGTCCAGCCGCGCGGCCAAGGTCGCGTCATGGGTCACCACGACCAGGGTGCGGCCGGTGTCGCGGGACAGGGCGGCCAGATCGACGGCCAGCCGGTCGGCGCTGGCGCGATCCAGGCTGGCGGTCGGCTCGTCGGCCAGGATCACGGGCGGATCGTTGGCCAGCGCGCGGGCGACCGCGATGCGCTGCCGCTCGCCCCCCGAAAAGCTGTCGGCCCGGCGCGCGCCTGCCTGACCCAGACCCAATCGGTCCAGCCAGGTCCCGGCCCGCTGGCGCAAGGCGGGGCGCTGCGCGCGGGGCAGGAAGGCAGTGGCGATCGCGGCGTTGTCCAGCGCGCCCAGCTCCTCGAACAGCAGGAAGTCCTGGAAGATCAGCCCGATCCGGTCGCGGCGAAAGCGGGTCAGGGCGGCATCGCCCAAGGCCGCCAGATCGGTCCCGCCCCAAGCCACCCGGCCCGAGGCGGGGCGGACCAGCCCCGACAGCGCATGCAGCAGGGTCGTCTTGCCCGCGCCCGACGGCCCCCGGATGGCGACCGAACTGCCCGGCGCCACGGTCAATGCCGGAACCTCGGCCAGCCGCCGCCCGTCCGGGGCCTGCACCGTCAGACCGGTGACGGACAGCGCCAGTCCCGCCTCAGGCGCGGCCATAGGTGGCGTCCGTCAGGCGGACCTTGGAATAGAAGCCCAGTTCGGGGTCGACGCAATCGCCCAGCTCCAGCAGGCCCGAGGTCTGCAGCGGCACGTTGAAGGGCACCACGTCGACCACCCGCTTGGCATAGACGGCCAGGATGTCGTCGGGCCAGGGCATGCCGGGTTCGCAGAAGGGGCAGACCGCCATCGGCATCTTGGTCAGCACGAAGAAATTGCTCTCGGCCCGCAAGGGCGGCGCCATGAAGCCCACGATGGTGATGCGCTGTCCCTCGTTCGACAGGGCCAGATCGGAAAAGCTCAGGTCGCGGTTGTAGAGGTCGCGCAGCCGGATCGCCGCGTCCTGTGCCCGCACCCCGCCGGGCAGCGCCGCCGCAAGGGGCAGGGCGGGCAGCAGCGACAGGATCTGGCGGCGGGACAATCGGGTCATCGGGTCTTCCTTCAGGCATCTGGTAGCACGGAAATGGGACAGTCCCGTGACAAAAGAGCGAGCCCCGCCTGCGCAGGGCCCGCCGGGTCATTGGGGCGATTGCGCCTATTCGGCGGTCATCGCGTGGTGCATGACGTGGAAGATCACGTTCTGCTCGATCGTGCCGCCGACCAGATGCGCCCAGGGACCATGCGCATAGAGCGCGACATCGGTGCCCGCATGGGTCTCCGAGTCCATCGGCACCAGCGCCTGCTGCAGATAGTCGGCGTCCATCGCCTCTTCGTTGCTCACTTCGGGGCGCTCGCCCGAGTAGCTGCCGTCCTCCTGCTCGACCAGGACCGAGCCCGCGCCGTTCAGATAGCCCGCGACGGTGTAGGGCTTGCCGTCGGCGGCCAGTTCCGGCTCTCCGGTATGCTCGACGCCCGCGTCGTTGATGCCCATGCACAGCCCGGTGATGTCCGAGCCGCGCCCGCAATAGCCGTTGAAGGCGATGGCATGCTCATGGTCGGCGGTGACCAGGATCAGCGTGTCGGTGTCGTCGACCATGTCGATGGCGGTCTGCACGGCCTCGGCAAAGGCCACGCCGTCGGTCAGCACGCGGTGCAGGTTGCCCCCGTGGTTGGCATGGTCCACGCGACCCGCCTCGATCGAGAGGAAATAGCCCTCTTCGTTGGCCGACAGGCGCTCGATCGCGGCCGAGGTCATCTCGGCCAGCGAGGGCTCGCCGGTGCGGTCATACTCGTACTGCATGTGCGAGGCCTCGAAGAGGCCCAGGACCGGGCCGTCGCCGGCCTCGAGCGCGGCGAAACCCTCGTCGTTCCAGACATACTGGCCGCCAAGCGCGGTGATTTCCTCGACCAGGTTGCGGCCGTCGGTGCGGGTGCCGGTGCGGCCCTCGTCATCGGTCACGTCGGTGGGCAGGAAATGCTGGCGCCCGCCGCCCATGGCCAGGTCGATCAGCCCGGCCTCCATCGCGTCGAACAGCTGCGCCGCGATGTCCTTCTGCGTGTCGCAGCCCTCGGGCAGCAGGCTGTCGTCCTCCCAGTCCCGGTTGGCGGTGGCGGCATAGGCCGCCGCCGGGGTCGCGTGGGTCAGGCGCGCGGTCGAGATCACGCCGATCGACTTGCCCATCTGGTCGGCGATCTGCGTCAGGGTGGTCAGCTCGTTGCCGGGCAGATTGGCGCAATCGCCCACGGCCACGTCGCCATCGACGTTGATCATGGTGTTCTTGCTTTTCACGCCGGTCAGCATGGCCGAGGCGGTGGGCGCCGAATCCGGCGTCTGGCCGTTGACCGTGTAGGTCTTGACCAGCGCCATGTTCGGGAACGCCTCGTAGGGCAGGACATGGTCGTCGCCCAGGCCCCCGGCCTGCTGGCCCGCGAACAGCCGGATCGCATAGTTGGTCCCGACCCCGTTGCCGTCGGCGTTGAACAGGATGATGTTGCGCGCCCGGTTGGTGTTGGGCTGCAGCGCCAGGCGCTGCTCGATCGTGGCCTGGCCCGCGGTGAACCAGTCGCTGTCGGCTTGCGAGATGTCCTGCGCCACGGCGCCGGAGGCGGTCATCGCCGCGATGACGGCAAGGGCGGAAGTCTTCATGTGCATGGCTCCATCAGATCGATTCCTGTGGAGCCTGCTTAGCGGGGCTTTGTCGCAGATTTGTGATGGCGCGCGATTTTCTGCCGTCAGGTCAGTGAGTTATAGTATCACATCAGCGGGCTAGTTTCCCGCGCGCAGGGCCGGCAGGCCGACGCCGGTCGCCTCGAACCCGCCATCCGCCGCCAGCACCTGGCCGGTGATGTAGGACGCCTGGTCGCTGCACAGGAAGGCGATGGCCTGGGCGATCTCGTCCTCGCGGCCATAGCGGTTCAGGGGGATCGCGTCGTGATAGGCGGCGCGGATCGCGGGGCTGTGGACGGCCAGGGCCAGCTTGGTGTCGACCGGCCCGGGGGCCACGCAATTGGCGCGGATGCCCTGCTGGCCCAACTCCGCCGCCTGCTGGCGCGTCAGGTGGATCACCGCCGCCTTGGAGGTGCCATAGGCCACCCGCAGCGTGCTGGCCCTGAGCCCCGAGATCGAGGCCACGTTCACGATGGCCCCGCCCGCACGCGCCAGATGCGGGATCGCCGCTTGCGAGCACAGGAACACCCCGTCCAGATTGACCGACATGATGCGGCGCCAGGTCTGCAGGTCCGTCTCGGCCATGGGGCGGAAATCGGCGATGCCCGCATTGTTGACCAGCGCGTCGATCCGCCCCGACCACGCCACCGCCCCCTCGATCATGGCCGAGACCTGATCGGGGTCGGACACGTCGCAGGGAATGGCCTTGGCGTCCGCAAAACTGCCCACGACGCGGGACAGCTCGTCCCCGTCGATATCGGCAAGCACGACGCGCCAGCCGCGCTCGGACAGCAGCCGCGCGGTGGCCAGTCCGATGCCGCGCGCGGCCCCGGTGATGAGGACGGTCTTCTGGGTCATGTCGTCTCCTTCGCCCCGAGGGGGGTCTATCTCAGCCAATGGACCAGCCACAGCGACAGGCCGGGCAGGGCGGCCACGACCGCCAGGCCCACCAGCGCGGCGATCAGGAAGGGGACGGCGCCCCGGGCCACGCGCTCGATCGACAGATGCGCCACGTTGGCGGCCACGAACAGGTTGACGCCGACCGGCGGCGTGATCAAGCCGATGGCCAGGTTGATCATCACCACGACGCCGAACCAGACCGGATCCCAGCCCAGCTCGTGCATGACCGGCAGGACGATGGGCAGGGTGATGAACATCACCGTGATGGCATCCATGAACATGCCCGCGATCAGCAGGATCAGCATGATGACCAGCAGGATCACCCACGGGTTCTCGCTGATGCCCAGCAGGCCGCCGGAATAGGTGCTGACCAGATCCTCGACCGTTATGACCCATCCGAACAGCCCCGCATAGGCCACGATCAGCATCACCGTGGCCGAAGACCCCGCCGCATCCGCCAGCGTGTCATAGAGCGCGCGCAGCGACAGGCTGCGATAGACCAGCCCGCCCACCAGCAGCGCATAGACGGTGGCCACCAACGCGGCCTCGGTCGGCGTGAAGATGCCCGAATAGATGCCGCCCAGGATGACCAGCGGGGTCATCAGCCCCCAGAAGCTGTCGCGAAAGCTGCGCCACAGCCGGGTGCCATAGGGCAGGCCCGCATAGGGGTCGGGGATCATCCCGGCCAGCGCCGGCCCCGCGCCCGCCCCCGCACCCTTGGGGGCGATGAAGGGCAGCACCGCCAGCATGGTCAGCCCCATGAACAGCCCCGGCAGGATGGCCGCGAGGAACAGTTGCGAGATCGACACCTCGGCGATGACCCCGAACAGCACCAGCCCGATGGAGGGCGGGATGACGATGGACAGCGCCGCGCCCGCGCAGACGAGGCCCGCGGCATGGGCGCGGGAATAGCCGTTCTCCTCCATGCCCTTGATGATCATCGGCCCGATGGCCGCGACCGAGGCCGGCCCCGACCCGCTGACCGCCCCCCAGAAGAGGCAGACCACCGTGCCCACCACGCCCATCCCCCCCGGCAGCCCGCCGACGAGGACGCGGAAGAAGCGGATCATCCGTTCCGCGATCCCGGTCGAGCCCATCAGCGCGCCCGCCAGGATGAAGAACGGGATCGCCAGCAGCGAATAGCGCGCGACGCCCGCGGTGATCAGATCGCCCGCCAGATCCAGCCCGAACCCCATCCGCCACATCGCGTACAGCGCCGACAGCCCAAGCGAGAAGGCCACCGGCACCCGGATCGCCAGCAGCAAGAAGAACAGCCCGATCATCTGCGTGCCGGGGCCCATCTCAGGCATGCCCATCTCCGGCATGATCCGACCCCGCCAGCCGGAATTCCTCGACCGTGTGCTGCACGAAGCGCAAGGCGATCAGCAGGAAGGCGAAGGGCACCGCCGCCTGATAATACCAGGTCGGAATGCCAAGGGCATAGGAGGTCAGCCCGTTGTCATAGAGCGTGGTCAGCGACTGCCATGCCAGCCAGCTGGAGGCCAGCAGCAGCCCCACCGACAGCAGGACCGACAGCAGCACAACCGCCCGGGCCAGCCCGCGCGGCAGCATCGTCACCACCGCCGTCACCGCCAGATGCTGCCCCTGCCGCGCCGCGATGGCCGCGCCGAAGACGGTCAGCAGCAAGAAGCCGTTGGTCAGCAGCTCCTCGCTGGAGGCCAGCGAATAGTTGGTGGCATAGCGCACGACCACATTGGCGAACCCAAGCAGGGTCATGCCCAGGAACAGGACGGCGCAGATCAGCCTTTCGGCCTCGCGCGACAGAAAGGCGAGCATGGGCACCTCGGGGGTAGGGGGGGCAGGGCTGCCCCCCGGCAACGGCCTCAGTCGGCCTGGGCGATGGCCTCGCGGAACGAGGCGACCAGATCGGGGCCGACCCGTTCGGCCCATTGGTCGAAGGCGGGCTGGGTGGCGGTGCGGAAGGCCTCCAGCTCTTCGGGGGTGGGCTCGTAGACCTCCATCCCCTTCTCGCGCAGGAAGGCAATGCCGGTCTCGGTGCCCTCGCGGGTGATCTGGCGCTGATAGTCCATCGCCTCGGCCGCGACCTCGCGCAGCATCGCCTGCGTGTCGGCGTCATAGGCGTCGAACTTCTCCCTGGACATGCCCAAAAAGATCGGATCGTAGGAATAGTGCCAGGCGGTCAGGTGCGACTGCACCTCGTAGACCTGCTGGGGGATGATCACCGCGCCGATGGGGTTTTCCTGCCCGTCGACCACGCCCTGCTGCAGGGCGGTCATCGTCTCGGTCCACTGCATCTGCTGGGGATTGGCGCCAAGCGCGTTCATCACGTCGATATACATCGGCCCCGCGACGCGCATGTTCAGCCCGCGCATGTCCTCGGGCGAGCGGATCGGGCGGGTGTTGTTCGTGACCTCGCGAAAGCCGTTCTCGCCCCAAGCCAGGACCTCGATGCCCTTCTCGCGCAGGATGTCGCGCAGCGCCTCGGCCGGGCCGCCATCGGCGGTGGTCGCATCGACCTGCGCATAGTTCTCGTACAGGTAGGGCAGCGAGAACACCGCCATCTCCTGCACCAGCGGGGTGACGTTGATGGCCGAGGTCATCACGAAATCCAGCGCGCCCCGGCCCACCATGTCGGCCTGCCGCATCTGGTCGCCGCCCGCCAGCTGGGCGTTGGGGAACACCCGCAGCGCCATCTCGCCCTCGGTGCGCTCGGCCAGCAGTTCGCCGAAACGCTCGGCCCCTTGGTGCCAGGTCGTGCCGTCGCCCGTGTTGTGCGACAGGCGCAGCGTCTCGGCCAGGGCCGTCCCCGCGCCCAGGCTTGACACCAGTGCCGTGGCCAGCGCCAGCCGTCCCCATCCCGTCCGTTGCATCGCATCCTCCCGTCAGATCCCGGCCACCCTCCCGTGGCGTTGGTTCACATCATGGTGCGGTGTTTCGCCGTCTTGCAAGAAAAAACTTGCAAGCCTGCCGCGGTCGCGGCCATCCTTTGCCCAGACCCGGGGATTTCCGCATGACGCCGCAGCTTTCACTGATCCAGCATATGGACCCCCGCGACGGCAATGGCACGCAAAGCGTGGACCGCGCGCTGATGCTGCTGCAGCGCCTCGGGGCCGAGGGGCGGACGCTGGCGGCGCTTGTCTCGGACACGGGACTGAACAAGGCCACCGTGCGGCGGCTGCTGCTGGCGCTGATCCGGGCGGGGCTGGTCGAACAGGACGAGGCCCGCCGCACCTATCACCTGGGCGAACAGATGCAGGTGCTGGGCGCGCAGGCCGCCCGCCGCCCGGGCCTGATGGCGGCAGCGGGCGAAAGCGTGATTCGGCTGGCGCAGGTCACCGGCGACGCGGCCCTGCTGTCGGTGCGGCGCGGGGCCAGCGCGCTGTGCCTGATGCGCGAGGAGGGCAGCCACCCGCTGCGCAGCCACGCGCTGGTGGCGGGGCAGAGCCATCCCCTGGGCGTCGGCGCGGGGTCGCTGGCAATGCTGGCCAGCCTGCCCGACGATCAGGTGGCGACCGTGCTGTCGGCCATCGCCCCCGCCCTGGCCGAGCGCTATCCGAACTTGCCGCCCGACCGCCTAGAGGCCATGGTTGCCCGGACCCGGGCCGAGGGTGTGGCGCTGAACCCCGGCCTGGTGCTGGAGGGGTCCTGGGGCCTGGGCATCGCGCTGTACCATCCGGGCGGCGGGCTGGCGGGCGCGCTGTCCATCGCGGCGGTCGAGGCGCGGATGCGCGCCGACCGCCTGCCCGACCTGATCCACGCGCTGCGGGCCGAGGCCGCGCGCATCCAAACACGACTGGCGCAGACCGCGCCCCGCCCAGGGAGAGAGACATGACCGACCCGATGATCGTCGGCTGGAGCCATACGCGCTTCGGCAAATCCGATGCCCCCGACACCGAGGCGCTGATGGCCGAGGCCGTTCCCGCCGCGCTGGAGCATGCGGGCATCACCGCCGCCGATGTCGACGGCATCTTCACCGGCGTCTTCAACAACGGCTTCTCGCGCCAGGATTTCCAGGCGGCGCTGGTCGGCATGGCGGTCCCCGACCTGGCCCATGTGCCCGCCACGCGGTTCGAGAATGCCTGCGCCACCGGCTCTGCCGCGCTGCACGGGGCGATGGACTTCATCGCCGCCGGGCGGGGCCGGATCGCGCTGGTGGTGGGGGCCGAGAAGATGACCGCCACCCCCACGGCCGAGGTGGGCGACATCCTGCTGGGCGCCAGCTACCGCGCCGAGGAGGCCGAGGTCGATGCGGGCTTCGCGGGCCTCTTCGGGCAGATCGCGGCGGGCTATTTCCAGCGCCACGGCGACCGGTCGGAAGAGCTGGCGATGATCGCCGCCAAGAACCACGAGAACGGGATGCGCAATCCCTATGCCCACATGCAGAAGGATCTGGGGCTGGCCTTCTGCAATACCATCTCGGACCGCAACCCCCGCGTGGCGGGGCCCCTGCGGCGCAGCGACTGCTCGCTGATCTCGGACGGGGCGGCGGTGCTGGTGCTGGCCGATGCCGAGACGGCGGCGGGCCTGTCCCGCGCCATCGCCTTTCGCGCGCGCGCGCAGGCCAATGACGCGCTGGCCCTGTCGCGCCGCGACGTGCTGGAGTTCCGCGGCGCCCGCGCCGCATGGGCCGCAGCCCTGGCGCAGGCGGGTGTCACGCTGGACGACCTGTCGCTGGTCGAGACGCATGACTGCTTCACCATCGCCGAGATGCTGGAATATGAGGCGATGGGCTTGGCCGAGCCCGGCCAGGGCCACCGCGTCATCCGCGAGGGCGTGACCCGGCGCGAGGGGCGGCTGCCCGTCAACCTGTCGGGCGGGCTGAAATCCAAGGGCCATCCGATCGGCGCGACCGGCGTGTCGCAGCATGTGATGGCCGCGATGCAGCTGGCGGGCGAGGCGGGCGAGATGCAGCTGCCCGGCGCGACCATGGCCGGGGTCTTCAACATGGGCGGCGCGGCGGTCACGAACTACGTCTCGATCCTGGAGCGGGTGAGGTGACGCCCGTATCCGACCGGGTGATGAACCTGTGCCATTTCCTGACCCAGAACGCCCGCCGCCTGCCCGACGCGCCCGCGTTGATCCATGGCGAGCGGGTCACGACCTGGGCGCAGATGCAGGCGCGGGTGGGGGCGCTGGCCCATGCGCTGGTCCAGGATTACGGCCTGGCCAAGGGCGACCGGGTTCTGGTGCAATCGGCCAACTGCCTGCAGATGTTCGAGACGATGTTCGCCTGCTGGCGCGTGGGCGCGGTCTGGGTGCCCGCCAATTTTCGCCTCTCGCCCGATGATCTGGCCTTCCTCGCGCAGTCGTCTGGCGCGAGGTTGATGATCTGCGGGGCCGAGTTCACCGCCCATGCCAGCGCCTGCGCGCCGCATGTTCCCGCGATCATCCCCATCGGCCCATCCCCCCTCGGCCCCGACCATGACGCGCTGATCGCCCGCCACATGGGCGCCATGCCGCCCGAGGCGCAGGTCGTGCGCGACGATCCGGCGTGGTTCTTCTACACCTCGGGCACGACGGGCCGCCCCAAGGCCGCCGTGCTGACCCATGGGCAGATGGCCTTCGTGGTCACCAACCACCTGTGCGATCTGATGCCCGGCACGACGGAATCCGACGCCTCGCTGGTGGTGGCGCCGCTGTCGCATGGCGCGGGCATCCACCAGCTGACGCAGGTCGCGCGCGGCGTGCCCACGATCCTGCCCGAGGGCGAGCGCTTCGATCCCGCCGAGATCTGGGCGCTGGTCCAGCGCCACCGGGTGACGAACATGTTCACCGTCCCCACCATCGTCAAGCTGCTGGTCGAGGATGCGTCGGTCGACCGCGTCGATCATTCCAGCCTGCGCTATGTCATCTATGCGGGCGCGCCCATGTACCGCGCCGACCAGATCCGCGCGCTGGACAAGCTGGGCCCGGTGCTGGTCCAGTATTTCGGTCTGGGCGAGGTGACCGGCGCGATCACCGTCCTGCCGCCCGCGCATCATTCGCCCGACGACGCCGCGATGCGCATCGGCACCTGCGGGCTGGCCCGCACCGGCATGCAGGTGCAGGTGCAGGACGCCCAAGGGGTCGAGCTGCCCCCGGGCGAGACCGGAGAGATCGCGGTGATCGGCCCCGCGGTCTTCGCGGGCTATCACGACAATGCAGCCGCAAACGGAAAATCCTTCCGCGACGGCTGGTTCCTGACCGGCGACCTGGGGCACATGGACGACCAGGGATTTCTGTACCTGACGGGCCGGGAATCCGACATGTACATCTCGGGCGGCTCGAACATCCATCCGCGCGAGGTCGAGGAAAAGCTGCTGACCCATCCCGATCTGGCCGAGGCGATCGTGCTGGGCGCCCCCGATCCGGTCTGGGGCGAGGCGGGGCTGGCGGTCTGCGTGGCCCGCCCCGGGACGGCGCCCGATCCGCAGGCGGTGCTGGCCTGGCTGGCGCCCAAGCTTGCGCGCTACAAGCTGCCCAAGCGGCTGCTGATCTGGGAGGCGCTGCCGAAATCGGCCTATGGCAAGATCACCCGGAAGATGATCCGCGACGAGCTGATCGTGCGCGGCGACTGGCCCCTGGACCCGGCCCGGGCGGGCTGAGGGGCGGTGCTGGTCCATCCCGGCCCCGCCGATCCGCAGCGGGTGCAGGTCGTCCCTTGCCGCGCCCATCCGCTGCGCCTGCGGCTGGCGCCCGGCCTGCCGCTGGACCGGGCGGTGGCCGAGGCGATCGGGGCGGCGGGGTTCGACGCGGCCTGGCTGTGGCTGCAGGATCTACGCTGCGCGCGGCTGTCCTATGTCATCCCCGCCCCACCGCCCGGCGACGGACGCGTGGCCTTCTACAGCGACACGCATCTGCTGGACGACCGCCCCCGGATCGTCGCGGCGGGCCTGCATCTGGGCCAGGGGCCTGCCGGGGCCGTCCTGCATGCCCATGGGCTGTGGGCGGAGGCGGAGGGCGCCCTGCGGATGGGCCATCTGCGCCCCGAGGCAACCCTGCTGGCCGGTGCGGCCGAGGTCACGGGCTGGGGTCTGGACGGGGCGGCGTTCCACCGGGCCCGGGATGCCGAGACGGGCTTCGATCTCTTTTCTCCCTGCGCGCTGCCGCGATCGCATCAGGGCGGACTGCCCTCGCGGCTGCTGCGGCTGCGGCCCCATCAGGATCTGGGGGACAGCGTCCGGCACCTTGCCGGGCCGCAGACCCGCCATGTCGCGGGTCTGGGCAGCCTGATCGGCACAAGCTTTGCGGATGCCCCCGACCTGCCCGGCCCGGCGACCGAGATCCTGATCCTAGGCCGGGACGGGCAGGACCTGCGCATCGCCTCGGTCGGGATCGAGGGCCGGGTGGGGCAGGGGCTGCTGGCCCCCGCCAACCCGGTCTGCATCACCGCCGAGCTGCTGCTGATCGACGAGGATTGAGCGGGCGCGATCAGGCCCCCGCCACCAGCGGATGCGACAGGGCGGTGGCGATGCCGCGCAGCTCGGCCAGACCCTTCAGGCGCCCGATGGCCGGATAGCCGGGCTGCGCCTTGCGGGACTGGTCGTCCAGGATGTCCTGGCCGTGATCGGGGCGGAAGGGGATGCGCCAGTCGGCCCGGCCCTCGGCGCGCCGGCGCGCTTCCTCGGCCAGGATCGCGGCGATCATCGCGACCATGTCGGTATTGCCCTCCAGATGCGCGGCCTCGTGGAAGGATCCGCCCAGATGGTCGTCCTCCAGCGCGACGTTGCGCAGATGCAGGAAATGCACGCGGCTGCCAAGCCGGGACATCATGCCGGGCAGGTCGTTGTCGGCGCGCGCGCCAAGCGATCCGGTGCACAGCGTGATGCCGTTGGCGCGCAGATCGACCGCGTCCATGACCGCCATGTAATCGGCTTCGGTCGACATGATGCGGGGCAGGCCCAGCAGGGGGAACGGCGGATCGTCGGGGTGACAGCACAGCCGCATCCCCAGTTCCTCGGCCAGCGGCGTGACCTCGGCCAGGAAATCGACCAGATGCCTGCGCAGACGCTCGGGCGTGATCGCGTCATAGCGGGCCAGGTGGTCCTTGACGTCCTCCAGCGACATGCGTTCGGCGGCCCCGGGCAGGCCGAAGACGACATTGCCGGTCAGCTCCTGCCGCCGGGCGTCGGACATGGTGGCCAGCCGGGCGCGGGCGGCCTCGGTCACCTCGGGGGTATAGTCGTCCGCCACGCCCTTGCGCTTTAGGATGAACAGGTCGAAGGCCGCGAAATCGATGGCGTCATAGCGCATGCAGGTGGCGCCGTTCTTCAGCCGATAGGACAGGTCGGTCCGCGTCCAGTCCAGGATCGGCATGAAGTTGTAGCAGATGACCTCGATCCCCGCCGCCGCAAGATGCCGCATCGAGGTCTTCCAGTTCTCGACATGCCGTTTCCAGTCGCCGGTCTGGCGCTTGATGTCCTCGGACACGGGCAGGCTTTCGACGACCTCCCATGCCAGGCCCGAGGGCGCGCCGTCCGACATTACGGCCAGCGCCGCCTGGCGCTGCGCGATCTCGGCGGACTGCCAGACCTCGCCGGTGGGGATGTGATGCAGGGCGGTCACGACGCCCTCGACGCCCGCCTGCAGCATGTCGTCGATGGAAACCAGGTCTTTCGGGCCGAACCAGCGCCAGGTCTGTCTCATGGAATGGGGTCTTTCTGTTAGCGGGCCGATCAGCTGTCGGCGAAGGAAAGTTGCACCTTGACCGATTGTGCGCGGTCAGAGGCGGTGCGGAAGGCCGTCAAGGCCTCCGCCATCGGATAGGTGGCGGTGATCATCGGGCGGGGGTCGATGTCGCCTGCGCCGATCAGCCGGACGGCCTCGGCGAATTCGCTGTCGAAGCGGTGCGACCCGGCGAAGACGATCTCTTTGCCGACCATCAGGTTCAGCGGCATCGGCGTGGGGCCCGCGACCCCCACCTGCACCAGCGTGCCGAGCGGGCGCAGGCAGGCCACCGCGTCGCGGATGGCCGAGGCGGCCGCCGAACATTCGAAGACCAGATCGACGCGGCCCTTGTCCTGCTGCCAGGCGGCCAGGCCGTCCGGGTCCGTCGCCGGGTTCACGGAATGATCCGCGCCCATGCGGCGGGCCACGGCCAGCGTGGCGTCCTGGATGTCGGTCACGATGATCGTGGCCGCGCCGCGCTGCCGGGCCACCGCCACGCACAGCGCGCCGATGGGCCCGGCGCCGGTCACCAGCACGGTCTTGCCCGCCAGCGGCCCGGCCAGGGCCTCGGCCCGGTTCGCGGCGTGCAGGCAGACGGCCAGCGGCTCGGCGCAGGCGGCGGCGCCCGGGGTGATGACGTGGGGCAGGGGATGGCATTGCGCGGCGCCGATCACCATGCGGTCGCGGAACATCCCCTGTTCATGCGGCAGATACATGGCCGAGCCCTTGAAGCGCATCGCCATGCAGTGATGCGGCAGGCCCTGCGTGCAGAATTCGCAGGCCCCGCAGGGATGCGAGGGGTTCATGGCGACCAGCTGCCCCACCGCCAGCCCGGTCACGCCCGCGCCCAGGGCCTCGATCCGCCCTGCCGCCTCGTGGCCCAGGATGATCGGCTCGCGCACGCGGATGGTGCCGATGCCGCCCTCGTGCCAGTAATGCAGGTCGGACCCGCAGATGCCGCCCGCCAGCACGGCGACACGGACCTCTCCAGGCCCAAGGGCGGGCAGGTCGGTGGTGGCGATGGTCAGGTCGTCCTGCCCGTTCAGGCGGACGGCGCGGGTCCGGGTGTCGGTCGTCTCGGTCATGGGGGGCCTCAGGGCATCAGCCTGTTGGGCAGCCAGGTGGACAGCGGCGGGAAATAGCTGACCATCAGCAGCATGATGATGTTGGTGATGATGTAGGGCGTGATTGCCCGGATCACCGGCGACAGCGGCAGGCGCGCGATGTTGGCGGCCACGAACAGGCACACCCCCACCGGCGGCGTGGTCAGCCCGATCATCAGGTTCATCACCGCGAAGACCGCGAAATGCAGCGGGTCGATCCCCACCGCCAGCGCCAGCGTCTGCAGGGGCACGAACAGGATGATCAGCGCGGCGATCGTCTCCATAAACATGCCGACGAACAGCAGCAGCAGGTTGATCAGCAGGATGACGATGAACTTGTTCTGCGTGACCGACAGCACCCCGTCGGCCAGCATCTGCGGGATGCGTTCCGACACCAGGATCCAGCCGAAGACATTGGCCGTGCCCACCAGCACCAGGATCCCGGCCGAGCTGATCGCGCTGTTGGTGATGATCCCGGGGATCGCGCGCCACGGCAGCTCGCGATAGACGAACAGCCCCACCAGCATCGCGTAGAGACAGGCGACGATGGCCGTCTCGGTCGGCGTGGTATAGCCGGTCAGCAGCCCGCCCACGATCAGCACCGTCATGGCGATGGCCCAGATGGCCCCGGTGAACGAACTGAACAGCTCCTTCATGCCCTGCCACGGCTCGCGCGGGAAGCTGTGCCTGCGGGCCAGGATGACGGTCGTGACCATCATCGCCAGGCCCATCAGGATGCCGGGGATGGCGCCGCCCAGGAACAGCTTGCCCACCGACATGCCCGACAGCGATCCGACGATGATCATCGGCACGCTTGGCGGGATCATCGGCCCCACGGTGGACGAGGCGGCGGTGACGGCGGCGGAAAAGGCCGCCGGATAGCCCGCCTTCTTCATGCCGGGAATCATCATGCCGCCGACCGAGGCCACGTCCGCCACCGCCGTGCCCGAGATGCCGCCGAACAGCATGGACGCCGCGATATTGGCCTGCGCCAGCCCGCCGCGCATCCAGCCGACCAGCGCATTGGCGAAACGGATGATCCGTTCGGTGATGCCGCCCGAATTCATCAGGTTGCCCGCCAGGATGAAGCCCGGGATGCACAGCAGCACGAAGCTGTCCATGCCCGCATACATCTTCTGCGGGATCACCACGAAGGGGATGTCGGCGAACAGCAGATAGGCCATCGAGGACAGCCCAAGCGTCACCGCCACCGGCAGGCCGATGGCCAGCCCCAGCACGAAGACGCCCAGAAGCAGGGTCAGACCCATCAGAGATCCTCCGACACGGGGATGGGGCGGCCGTCATGGCGACCGGTCAGCATCTCGAAGATGCGCATCAGCGCCCAGAGGCCAAGCGCCACGAACAGCACCAGCATCGAGGCGTGCAGGAAATCCATCCGCCAGCCCAGGGAGGGCGCGGTCTGACGCACGCCCACCCGCGTGTATTGCCAGGCCGAGGCCAGCAGGGCGGCCGAGAACAGCGCCGTCAGCAGCGCGCTGACCAGCCGCAGGATCCACGGCCAGCGGCCCGGCAGGCTTTCGCACAGAAGATCCACGTTCACCATGTCGCCGCTGCGCAGCGCCAGCCCGGCCCCGAGCGCGCCGATATAGATCAGGCAGAAGCGCGTCAGCTCCTCGGTCCAGACCGGGGAGGTGGGCAGGAAGGTGCGGGCGAAGACCTGCAGCAGCACGGATGCCGACAGCAGCAGGAAGGCGGACAGGATCAGAAGGCGGCACAGCCCCTCCAGCGCCTTGAAGGCCTGTGTCATGCGATCACTCCGGTAACGGGGCAGGGCGCCGGGCGCCCCGCCGCCTGCGGTGTCAGTTGTTGAAGATGTCCTCGACCGTGGGACGGATGTCCTCGGCCACGCCGGCGATCACCGCGTCGCGGGCGGCCTCGGCAAAGGCCTCCTGGTCGACCTCGACGAAGGTCACGCCCTCGGCCTCCAGCTGGGCGACCAGCTCCTGCTCGTTCTCCATGAACATCTCGCGCTCGAAGGCCTGGGTGCTGTCGGCGGCGGCCTGCACGATGGCCTGGTCGGCCTCGGACAGCTTGTTCCAGGCGTTCTCCGAGATGGTCAGGTAGATCCAGGACCGGACATGCTCGGTCAGGTTCACGGTCTTCTGCACCTCGTAGAAGCCGCCCGACTGGAACAGGGCCAGCGGGTTCTCCTGCCCCTCGATGGTGCCGTTCTGCAGCGAGGTGAAGACCTCGGAGAAGGCCATCGGCGTCGGGTTGGCGCCAAGCGCCTGCCAGGCGGAGACGAACAGCGGCACGTTCGGCACCCGCAGCTTGAAGCCGTTCAGGTCGGCGGGCGTGGTGATCTCGCGCCCGGCGGAGAGGTTGCGCGGGCCGCGGGCGAAATAGGTCAGCGGGCGGATGTCGGCCATCTCGATGATCTGGGCCTCGATCTGTTCGCCAATCTCGCCCGAGGCGACCTCGTCCATGTGCTCCAGCGAGCGATAGGCATAGGGCAGCGCCAGCAGCGCGGCCATCGGCGCCCAGTTCTGCAGGCTTTCGCCGGTGATGGTCATGTCGGCGGTGCCCAGCTGCATGCCGTTGATGACGTCGATCTCTTTCCCGAGCGACTCGTTGGGGAAGACCTGGACCTCGACCCGGCCCTCGGTGCCGGTCGCGACCTGTTCGGCGAAATGCAGCGCGGCCAGGTGCCAGATGTTCTCCTCGTTGGCCAGATGGCCGAGCTTCAGGGTCACGTCGGCGGCCATCGCGGTGCTGGCCATCAGGGATGCGGCCAGGCCGGTCGCGAAGATGCGGGTCAGTGTCATGGGTGGTCCTCCTCCAAGGATCGGATCCGGGCGGTGCCGGGGGTCAGGTGAAATAGTCGGGGCGGTCCTGCCGGATGACCGGCAGGTCGGCCAGGATGCCCTGCAGATGCGTGCGGATCGCCGCCTCGGCCCCCGCAACGTCGCCCGCGGCGATGGCCGCGACCAGCGCGCGGTGCTGGTCGATCAGCCGGTCGATCGGGAAATGCCGGCTGGAGAGCACGCGCACGCGGTCCATCTGCGCCTTCATCGCCACCACCACGCGCCAGGCGCTGGCCTTGCCCGCGCCCTCGGCCAGGGTGCGGTGGAAGGTCTCGTCGGCCTGGATGAAATTGGGGGCGGCGGCGCCGGTCAGTTCCGCCTGCCGGGTCACCTGGTCCTGCAGATCGGCGATCAGCGCGGGGTCGGGGTCGGTTGCCAGCAGCTTGACGATGTCGGCCTCGACCGCCTCGCGCACGAAGCGCGCATCCATCACCGCGTCCAGCGAGATGCGGGTGACGAAGGTGCCGCGCTGTGCGCGCACGTCGACCAGCCCCTGAGCGGCCAGCGCGATGAACGCCTCGCGGACGGGCTGGCGGCTGACGCCGAAGCGGTGGGCGGTCTCGATCTCGGACAGGCGGGTCTCGGGGGGCAGGGCGTGGGTGATGATGGCGTCGCGCAGGATATCGCAGACCTGGGCGGCGGTGCTGATCCGCGCCTTCGGCTCCCATGTCGTGGCTGCGATCATCGGCGATCCTCCCCTTGCGTCATCTCTACACTATACTACCATTCCACGGAAGCGGTTTTCACGCTGCCTGGCAACAGGACAGCAAAATACCCGCAGCCGGGGGCGGCTGCGGGTCGTGTCGGGGGTGCGGGGCGCGCGGATCAGTCCTGAATCAGTCCGACCAGGATCTCGCGGACCTGGGTGGTGCAGGCCTCCTCGTCGCCGTCATCGGCCAGGGCGCGGGCCTCGCCCAGCTGCGCGCGGGCCTGGATCAGGGCGTCGCCGCCGTCACCGGCCTTTTCGGTCTGCTCGACGGCCGCCTCGGCATCCGCCTCGTCCTGATAGGGCACCGGGTCCTCGGTCCCCTCCTCGGTCATGGCCACGGATTCGCGGGCGCCCGCGACCCCCTGACCGCCCGACGAGGCCGAGATGGCCAGCCGCGCCGCGTCGTCCAGCACCTCCTCCAGGAAGGTGATGCGGTCGGCGCAATTCGCCGCAGCGGGTCCGGCGACCAGCGCCAGGCCGGCCGCCAGCAGGATCTGTTTCAGGGTCATGGCATGTCCTCAGCTGCGGAGTTGATCGGCGACCGGCAGGCGGCGGATGCGCCGCCCGGCCGCGGCAAAGATCGCGTTGGCGATGGCCGGGGCCACCGGCGGCAGGCCCGGCTCGCCCACCCCGCCCAAGGGCTGGTCGTAGCCGCCCGAGGACACGAGATGCACGTTGATCTCGCGCGGGGCGGTCTCCATGCGCGGGATCAGGTAGCTGTCGAAGTTGCCCTGCTGCGCGCGCCCCTCTTGGAAGGTGATCTCGGTCGTCAGCGCCTGGCCCGCGCCCATGATGACCGCGCCCTCCATCTGGGACCGGATGCGGTCGGGATTGACATGCGCGCCGCAGTCGATGGCGATCTCGACCCGCGGGATGCGGACCTCGCCGTCGATCACCTCGACCTCGGCGGCGACGGCCACGTGGCTGACGAAGCTGTAATGCGCCGCCAGCCCCAGACCCCGGCCCGAGGGCATCTCGCGGCCCCATCCGATCGCTTCGGCCACCGTCTCGGTCACCTTGCGCAGGCGGCCGGTGTCAATGGGATAGCGGTCGGGGTTCTCGCCATAGTTCCAGACGTCGCCGATCTCGCTCGGGTCGATCAGCCGGGCCGGGCCGATCACCTCCAGCAGATAGTCGCGCGGATCGCGGCCCGCCGCCTCGGCCAGTTCCGCGATGAAGGACTGGATGGCGAAGGCATGCGGGATGTTGGACACCGCCCGGTACCAGCCGATCCGCACATGCGCGGGGGCCTGCGGGTTCTCGGCCCGGACATTGGCGATGTCCAGAGGCATGTTGGTCAGGCCCATGCCCAGTTCGAAGGGCAGCTTCTCTTTCGGATCGGGGGCGAAGATCGACCCGATCGTCGGGGCGGCGGTGCGGTGCAGCCAGGCGACCGCCTTGCCGTCCCCGTCCAGCCCCGCCTCCATCCGCTCGACCGAGACGGTGTGGTAATAGCTGTGATGCAGGTCGTCCTCGCGCGTCCAGGTCAGCTTGACCGGGGCGCCCGCCTCGCGGCTGAGGATTGCGGCCTCCAGCACGAAATCGGGCTTGGACTTGCGCCCGAAGCCACCGCCCAGAAGCGTGACATTGACGGTCACGTCCTCCTCGGGCAGTTCCATCCGCTGCGCCAGGCGCAGGCGGGTGACCTGGGGTGCCTGCACGCAGGCCCAGACCTCGCAGGATCCGTCGCGCACATCGGCCACGGCGGCGGGCGGCTCCATCGGGGCCTGCGCCAGATGCGGGATGTAGTATTCCGCCACGACGCGGGTCGGCGCCTCGGCCAGCGCGGCCTCGACATCGCCCCGGTTCAGGATCAGTTTGCCGTCGCCGGTCTGCACCGCGGCCTCCAGCTCGGCCTTGTAGTCCTCGGAGGAATAGGCGGCATGGGGGCCGTCCTCCCATTCGATCACCAGCGCCTCGCGGCCCTTGATCGCGGCCCAGGTGTTGCGGGCGATGACGGCGACGCCGCCGAGCGGCTGGAACTCGGCCGGGATCGCGGGCGGGTCCAGGCGGACGATCCGCTCGACCCCGGCGATCTGCAGGGCGGCGCTGTCGTCCAGGCTGGCCACGCGGCCCCCGAAGACCGGCGGGCGGGCGATGACGGCATAAAGCATCCCCTCGCGGCGCACGTCGATGCCGTAGGTCGTGGTGCCGCGGGTGATGTCGTCATTGTCGACCAGCCCGATGTCGCTCTTGCCGACATAGCGGAAGGTGGCGGGGTCCTTGAGGCGCAGCCCCTCGCGGTCCGGGACCGGCAGGGCGGCGGCGGCGGCGGCCAGCTCGCCATAGCCCATGCTGCGGTCCGAACCCTCGTGGCGGACGGCATGAGCTTCTGCGCGCACCTCGGCCACGGGCACGTCCCAGGCCTCGGCGGCGGCCTGTTCCAGCATCGCCCGGGCCGAGGCCCCGGCGCGGCGCATCGGATTGAAGAAATGGCGCAGGCTGCGCGAGCCGTCGGTGTCCTGGTTGCCATAGCGCGGCTCGTCGCCGGGGGCCTGGGTCACGCGGACCATGTCCCAGTCCGCCTCCAGCTCGTCGGCCACGACCATGGCGATCGAGGTGCGCACGCCCTGTCCCATCTCGGCGCGATGGACGGTCACGGTGACGATGCCGTCCTCGGCGATCGAGACGAAGACGTTCGGATCGTCGCGCCAGCCGTTGGGCATGGCATCGGCGCCGAATTCCACCGGCGCCTCCTGCGCGCGGCCCCGGGCAGGCAGGCCCACGGCCAGAACCAGACTGCCGGCGCCCAGGCCCATTAGCATGGCACGGCGGCTGACATTCGCGATCAGGGTGTTCTGCATCATTCGGTCCTCGCCTGAGCGGCCTGCTTGATCGCGGCGCGGATGCGCGGATAGGTCCCGCAGCGGCAGAGGTTCGCGCTCATCACCACGTCGATGTCCTCGTCGGTCAGGTCGGGGGTGGTGTCGACCAGCGCCGCCGCCTGCATGATCTGCCCCGCCTGGCAGTAGCCGCATTGCGACACGTTCAGATCGCGCCACGCGACCTGCACCGGATGATCGCCGTTCTCGGCCAGACCCTCGATGGTGCGCACGTCCGAGCCCTCGGCGATCGAGATGGGGGTGATGCAGGCGAAGGTCGGATAGCCGTCCAGATGGATCGTGCAGGCGCCGCATTGGGCGATGCCGCAGCCGAACTTGGTTCCGGTCAGGCCCAGCTCGTCGCGCAGATACCACAGCAGCGGCATCTCGGGGTCGCCATCGAAGCTGTGCTCCGTTCCGTTCACGGTCAGGGTGATCATGATGGCATCCTCGCTTTCAGATCCTGGGACGTTCGGTCGCGCCGATGCATACAGCATGACGTGACCGCCAACGCCCGGTCGGCCGCGAGGTTCCCCCGGCAGGGTCCGATGCCCGGCGCGGTCAGCCGTCAGGCAGCGTCCAGCGGCATGGTGAAGGTGAAGATGGTGCGGTCAGCATCCGAGGCGACCTGCATCCGCCCGCCATGCGCCGCCGCGATCTCGGCAGCGATGTAGAGGCCCAGGCCCAGCCCCTTCTGGCTGGGGTGGTCGCCGGTCTTCTTGAAGGGCTTGAAGAGGCCCGGGATCTGGTCGGGCGGGATGGGCCGGCCCTCGTTCTCGACCGTCAGCACCAGCATTCCGTCGCTTGTGCGGGCCACGACCCCGATGGGCCTGCCCGGGGCGCCATGGGTGATGGCATTGCCGATCAGGTTCGACAGCATCTGCGCCAGCCGCGCGCGGTCGCAATCGATGGGGCCGGGCAGGTCGATCCGGGCCCGGATCTCCTGCCCCCAGGAGATCGTGCGGAACTCCGCGATGACCTGCTGCAGCGCCTCGGCCAGCGATCCGTCGCGGGTCCGGTCCAGCACGATGCCGTCGCTCAGGCGGTTGCGGGCGTGGTCCAGCAGGTTGGCGACCAGATCGGTCATGCGCTGCGCCGCCGCATCCATCAGCGAAATCAGCGAGGCCGTCTCGGGGTCGGCGTTGCGGCGGGCCAGCATCCGCAGGCCCGCGCGGATCGCGTTGGCGGGGTTGCGCAGGTCATGGGCCAGGATCGCCATGAACT
Organism: Paracoccus liaowanqingii; assembly: GCF_004683865.2. Lineage (NCBI taxonomy): Bacteria > Pseudomonadati > Pseudomonadota > Alphaproteobacteria > Rhodobacterales > Paracoccaceae > Paracoccus > Paracoccus liaowanqingii. Next base: position 57,066 of record NZ_CP040763.1, read on the forward strand.
CCTCCTGGACCTGGGCCATCCGGCGCTCCTGATCCAGCTCGTGCCGCATCAGGCGCATCTGGTCCTCGGTATGCAGCGTGTCGCCGATCAGCTTGGCGAACAGCCGGACCATCTGCAGGATCGACTGGTCGTCCAGATTCCGAGGCTCGGGGTCGAAGGCGCAGAGCGTGCCGAAGAAGGTCCCGTCGGGCCGCCGGATCGGCATCGACAGATAGCTGCGGAAGCCGTAGCGCCGGGGGATCTGGTGGTCGCGATAGACCTCGTGCTGGCGGATGTCGTTGACGATAATCTCGGTGGCGCAGGTGCGCACCTGATGGCAGAGCGTCGATTCCACGACCAGCTGGTCGCCCGGCGCCAGTCCCAGATCCAGCTGGTCCTTGACCGAGCACATGGTCCAGTGCTTGTCCGTCACCCGCCCAATCGCGGCAAAGCGCACCCCCGCCGCCAGGCAGACCGTCTCCAGCATCGTCGGCACGGCGGGGTTGCCGGTGATCACCGCCAGATCCGTGGCCAGCAACGGGTCTTCGGCAGGGAACGGGTCGGAGGTCGGCATCGGGTCTACCGGAATTGGGGCTTCGAAACAAAGTTAATGACCGAACCCAGTCTACGCAACAATAGGTCGCGTTAATAATTCGTTAACCAATCTTCCCTGCGCGAATATGTCGCAATCCCTGCCGGCTGGCCCTGACTCCGCCGGACCAGCCGCTACTGCGCGCTGGCCTGCAACTCGTGGTCGACGATCGCCCGCCAGCGCGGATTGTCGTCCAGCACATGGCGCCGCGCGCCCCAGAAGCCCCACCGGCCCGGTCCCGCGACCTCGACGAAGATGTTGAAGAACTCTCCGCCGGCCTCGGCGAAACTGTCCAAGGCATGGGTGTAGATCTGCCCCATCTGCGGCGAATAGTGAAAGCGGGCGAAGAAATCCAGCAGCGTCGGATCGGCCTCGAGGGCCGCGTGGTCGGGGACGATATGGGTGCCCCCCTCATACATCACCAGCGCAAGCCCCGAGGCATCGGCGATCTTCTTCTGCGCATCCCACATGCCGCGCAGCGCGACCATCGTGGTGCCCGCCTCGTCGCCTTGGACGTGGCGGCCCTCCATGATCTGCTCGGACATCAGGGCGAAGGCGGCCTCGTCGCCTTGGTCGCGCCAGGACTGGACCAGCGCGACATTGGCCGCACGTCCCAGCCCGCCGTCGAAATAGCCCGTGACCGCATAGGCGTCGAAATGCTCCTTGGGCGGTCGGCGGTCCTGCCCGCCCGCCACCCAGAGCGGCGCGTCCAGCGCCGCGTGGTTCAGGTCGATCCAGGCCGTGTGGGCGGTCATCACCTTGCGGTAGCGGTCCGGCGCATCGGCGTAGACGGCGTCCAGCAGCAGCGCCATCTCCACCGACTTGCCGCCATAGAACTGCATCCAGCCGTCGCCCTGGCCGGGCCACAGCGCCTCGGCCTGTTCCAGCGCCCATTGCGTCTGCTCGAACTGGAAATTCCAGACCTCGTTGGAATATTCGTAATGGGCGGTCAGGGACGGGTCCAGGTTCTGATGCACATGGGTGGCGAAGCGGGTGATGTAGTCCGGGGTCGCCAGATGGGGCATGCAGAACCACGGATCGATGCCCAGCCTGTTGGCCAGCATCACCATCACCTCGACCGGGACGCCCAGGGTCCAGGTGGCCGAGGTCAGCGTGGGCCGGTCGTCCCAGTCCGACAGCGTGCTGTTGTTCGTGGACATCCAGTCCATGAAGCGGATCAGGCGGAAGCTGGGCAGCAGCTCCAGCCAGGCCGGGCGGAACACCTCTCCGGCGTCATGGGCGGCCTGCAGGTCCTCGTGGACGCAGACGAAGTTCCGGACCGGATCGGTTGCATCCTGTTCGGTGATGTCGATCGAGACGATGCCGGTGTCCGAGGTGACATAGTCGAATTCGGCCGAGTTCTCGCCCTGGCGGATATTGGTAGCGGTGCCGTTCAGCACGACGGTGCCCGTGCCCTGCCAGGTCATGCGGTAATGGCCGTTCAGGCTGGTGTCGCTGGCCGACAGGTCGCACAGGATGATCGTGCCGACCGAGGTCGCGCCCTCGGGCAGCGAGACCGGCCAGCCATCCGCGTCCAGATGCCCGCCCTCGCGCAGCTGCTGGTTGGTGTGGGACACGAATTCCGACGGCGAGCGGGCCATCCAGTCGCGGCTCTGCCGCATGACGTCGATGAAAGGCTGCGCGGCCTCCCAATCGGCGATCCCCGACAGGCCCGCGGCGACGAAGGGGCGGCGCACAGGCTGCTCGCCGCTCTGCGCCACCGTGCCCGAGGTCCTGGCAAAGGCCACGGACCCCTGAAGATAGCCGGCAAGGGTCAGCAGAAGGACAGAGCGTCTGTTCATGGAGGGCGCCTTACGAGGAAAATGGTGACAACGAACCAACGGGTGTAGTTATCGCAGGAATCCGCCCCCGGTGCAATCTGCGGGGCGTTCGGCGCGCAGCTGCGACACGGCATCGTCATCAGCGGAATCCAGACGTCGAGACAAGATTGAGATCGGCACCCACACGGGTGCATCGATCCCGCGACCTTGGGCAGGACCATCGACCGAATGACTTCGAAGGCGCCGGTCTTTCGGCAAGCCGACCTCAAGGACCGGCGAGAGGCGTCGTTGCCTGGGGTCCTGCCGGGGGAGAGGAGGTCACGGATCAAGCGCATCCTGCCGGATCCGGACCTGTCCTGATCTTCAGACCGCCGGACGACGATGCCGGGTCGCCGTCTCATAGGCATAGGCCTGCGTCAGCAGCGCCGCTTCGGACCACAGGGGGCCGACGAAGATCAGCTCGAACGGGGCGCCCGAGGCATAATGGCCCGCCGGTACCGTCACCGCCGGAAGGCCCGCGATATTCAGCTCTCCCACAGTGGTTTCCTGGATCGTCTCGGTCCCGTGCAGGGGGGGCAGTTCCTGACGCATCTGCGGAAAGGCCAGCGCGTCCAGCTGGTGATCTTCGAAGACGGCGTCGACGATGCGCAGATAGGCGGCCTTCAGGGCGATGAATTCAGGAAGGTCGGGCGGGCGCGTCGGATCCTGCATCGCGGCCCGGAAATCGGGCAGCCGGGGCAGGAAGGACAGCACGCCGCCGGGACCGAAGGCGTCCTCGGCCGCGGTGGCCGCGGCGAAGTCGGCAAAGCTGGTCAGCGCCGCATCGGGCCCCAGCCTGCGCAGATAGCAGCCCAGATCATAGGCCACGGATTCCATCCCTCGCGCGTCAAAATTGCCGACGGTGGGCGCACGCAGGGCGGCAAATCCGGTCCCTGCAAAGGGGTCGTCGATCAGGATCGCCCCGGCGGCCTCCAGTTCGGACCGGGCGCGGGCATACAGATCAATTGTCTCCTCCGACAACGGCTGGTCGCGCCAGCCGGGCCCGTAGAGGCCGATGCGCTTGCCCTGCAGCCCCTCCGCCGACAGGCCCGCCGCATAGCCGCTGTCGGGGATCTTGCCGGTGCTGGCCAGCGTCTTGGGGTCTTCGGCACTGTAGCCTGCCAGAACGTCCAGACACAAAGCCGCATCCGTGACCGTGCGCGCGATCGGCCCGACCACGTCGCGATTGGCGGCCAGGGGCACCACGCCCGCATTGGGCACCAGACCGATGGTCGGCTTGATCCCCACCAACCCCTGCGCCGAGGCCGGGTTCTGGATCGAGCCACCCGTTTCCTCGGCCAGTCCCACGACGCACATGCAGGCCGCCACCGCCGCCGCGGTTCCGGCGCTGGACCCGCCCGGCACCCGGTCGGGGATCACGGGATTGATCGTCGGCCCCGCCCAGCTGTCATTGGCATGGCTGCCCGTATGGCTGAGGACGGGGACATTGGTCTTGCCCAGGATGACTGCATCCGCGGCCCGCATCCGCGCCACGACCGGGCTGTCGGTGGCGGGCATCAGATCGACGCCCCCGGTCCCGGAATAGAGCAGCCGCCACCCCGCCGTGGTCGGAAATCCGACCATGTCCATCGGGTCCTTGACCACGACCGGCACCCCCGCCAGGGGTCCCACGGGCTGACCCGCCGCCAGCCGCCGGTCGATGTCGCGCGCGGTCTCCAGCGCTTCGGGGTTCTCGAAGATGATCGCGTTGAGGGTGCCGTTCAGCCGCCGGATCTGTGCCAGATGGGCCTGGGTCAATGCCTCGGCGGTGAAGGTCCCGTCGCGAAGTCCGTCGCGGATGGCCGCGATGGACAGCCGGTCCAGATCCTGCAGGGGATCGGTCCCGGACATCGGAAGGGTTGCCTCGGTCACAGCTGCACGCCCTTGGTCAGCGCCCCGTCGATCACCAGATTGGTGCCGCTGGTGAAGCTGGAGGCAGGGCTGGCCAGAAACACCACGCCCCGGGCGATCTCTTCGGGTGTGGCCATGCGGTCCATGGGGTTCAGGCCAAGGGCCGTGGCGAACAGGTCGGGATTGCCTGTCTCGATCTGCTGCCAGATGCCGCCGTCGAAATAGGTATTGCCCGGAGAGACGGTGTTCGCGCGGATGCCCTTGGGCGCCAGCTTGAAGGCCAGCCCCTGCGCGTAATGGACCAGCGCCGCCTTGAAGGCGCCATAGGCCGCGCCGGTGAAGTCGATCTCTCGCCCCGAGACCGAGGAGACCAGCGTGATGGACGCGGCCCCGGATGTCTCCAGCCACGGCATCGCGGCATTCACCAGCCGCACGGAATGCATCATGTCGGTGTCGAAACCCGCCTGCCACGCGGCCTCGTCATCGGCCACCGCCAAGGCCGAGACATTGCCGATGACGATGTCGATGCCGCCCATCGCCTGCGCGCTCTTACTGACCCAGGCCTCCAGCGCGGCCTTGTCGGTCACATCGACCGCCGTGCCCCGCACGCCCAGATCGGCGGCGGTCGCATCGACATCGGCCTGCGTGCGCGCGCAGATCGCCACCTGTGCACCCTCGGCCGCCAGAATTTCGGCGCAGCGCCGCCCGATGCCCTTGCTGCCGCCGGTGATCACCGCCCGAAGGCCCGTCAGTCCAAGATCCATCTTTTGCCCCTCACTTCACATAGCGCTTCAGGATCGACGCCCCGACGCTGTATTTCGGATCGACCATGTTGCCCAAGCGGACCTTGCCGCACATGGTCAGCAGCATATAGGCGTCGGCCTCGGACTGTCCCGTCTCGGCCGCCAGCCAGCGGACCAGCTCGCGATAGGCGATGCGGGACGCATCCTCCAGCGGGCGGGCCGAGCCGATGAACATCATCATCTCCTCGGTCTCCAGCTGCGGCCAGCTGTTGCCATGCCCCTTGATCAGGTCGATCTGCAATTCGACCGTGGCCGGGATCTCCAGCGCGACGCCGCACAATTCCCCGTCGCCCTGAATGGCGTGACAGTCGCCCAGATACAGATAGCCGCCCGGCGTGTTCACCGGAAGATAGATGATCGCGCCCGGCCCCACGTCCGGCAGGTCCATGTTGCCGCCGTAATAGTCGGGCTGCAGGGACGAGATCGCCTCGATCTCGGGCGAGGTGCCGATGGTGCCGATGAACGGCTCGTAGGGCAGGGTCAGGGTGTCGGACCAATGGACGCCGCCCTCGTCCACGACGATCTTCTTGACCTTCTCGGGCAGGGGCGCGTTCAGCATCGCGGTGTTGCCGGTGCCGACCAGACCGCCGAATTCCGGGATCAGGCAGGTGGTGCCCACCGGCTGCGCGCCCCGCGGCGTGATCGAAATGATCCGCACCGCCAGCGCATCGCCCTTTTCCGCGCCCCTGACGTGGATCGGCCCGGTCTGCGGGTTGAGAAACGGGAAGTTCAGGATGTCCGAGGGTTTGTCGCTTTCCGAGGTGATCTTGCCCTCGAACGCGTCATGGGTTTCGACCGTCACCACCGCGCCCGGATCGACCTCCAGCACCGGCTGGACATAGGGGCCATAGACATAGTGGAACTTGCCCTGATCGGCGATGGTGATGGTGTGGCGGTCGCCCGCCCGGCCCTTGGCGACGCCCTTGCGCGCCATGATCGAAGTGTCCAGCCAGCTCATGTTTGCTCCTTCCGGCATGTCGTCTCAGATGGTCAGATGGCGCCGCACGGCGTCGCGCGACGATATCTCGTCCGGCCCCAAGGTGGCCACGATGCGGCCCTTTTCCATGACGTAGCCCCGCTGCGCCATCGACACGATCAGGTCCAGGTTCTGTTCGACCAGCAGCACCGCCACCCCCGTCTGCGCGTTCAGTTCCCGCATGTTGCGCGAGATATCCTTGATGATCGAGGGCTGAATGCCCTCGGACGGCTCGTCCAGCAGCATCAGGCGGGGATGGCTGACCATCGCCCGCCCAATGGCTAGCTGCTGCTGCTGGCCGCCCGACAGGGTGCCCGCCCGCTGCCGGGCGCGGTCCTTGAGGATCGGGAAGAACCGGTGGATCAGGTCGTAATCGGGGGCCGGACGCCCTGCGCCCGCGACCTCGCCCACCATCAGGTTCTCGCGCACGCTGAGGTCGGGGAACACGTCGCGGCCCTGCGGGATGTAGCCGATGCCCTGCAGGGCGCGGTGGTTGGCCCCCATCTGCGTGACATCCTGTCCGCCAAAGCGGATGCTGCCCCCGCTGGCAGGCAACAACCCGATCAGCGTGCGCATCAGGGTGCTTTTGCCGACGCCGTTGCGGCCGATGACGGCCACGATCTCGCCCGCGTTCAGGGTCAGATCGACGCCCTGCAGGACCTGTTCGCCGCCATAGCCGCTGCACAGGCCCGTCGTCTGCAAAAGGACGGTGTCACGCATCGGCGGCCCCCAGATAGATTTCCTGCACGCCGGGATGGGCGGTGATCTGGTCGATGCTGCCTTGGGCGAAGATGGCGCCCATGTGCAGCACGGTCACGCTGTGGGCGATCTGCTGCACGAAGGCCATGTCATGTTCGACGGCCAGGATGGTGATGCCGCGCGCGTTCAGGTCGTGCAGCATCTCTCCGGTCTTGCGGGTCTCGTCGGGGGACATGCCCGCCGTGGGCTCGTCCAGCAGCAGCAGACGCGGCTCGACGCCCACGGCCATCCCGATCTCCAGCCATTGCTGCTGGCCGTGGGACAGCACGCCCGCCGGGGTCGCGGCCTCGGACGTCAGGCCGGTGAAGTCCAAGACCTGCCGGATGGTCCCGGTCAGGCTGGCGCCGTGCAGGTGGTGCTGGAAGGCGATCTGAAGGTTCTGGCGCACGCTGAGCGCCTTGAAGATGCCGGGGACCTGGAACTTGACGCTGATCCCCTCGCGGATGCGCTGGAAGGACCGCAGAGGGGTGATGTCGCGGCCCCGAAAGGTGATCGTGCCGCTGTCGGGGGCATGTTCGCCCAGAAGCAGCCGGAAGAAGGACGATTTGCCCGCCCCGTTCGGTCCGATCAGGCAATGCATCGCGCCCTCGTCCAGCGCGAAGTCGATGTCGCGGGCGACGGTCACGCCGCCGAAGCGCTTGTTCAGTTTGCTGACCTGCAGGATCCGGGTCATCGCGCCGCCTTTCCGAAGATGCGCCCAAGGCGCTGCATCAGGGTCGCGACCACCCCATCGGGCGTGACCATGACGGTGAAGACCAGCAGCGCGCCCATTACGACCAGCGCATATTGGCTGCCATAGATGGTCAGGGACTGAAAACCGGCGATGACCAGCACGCTGCCCAGCAGTGTCGCGGTGATGTCGCGCCGTCCCCCGACCGCGACCCAGACAATCGGCAGCGCCGCAGAGGTCAGCCCCATGCTGGAGGGCGTGATGTATTGGCCCCAAGCGGTGTACAGCGCGCCCGACAGCCCGGCCAGCGCACCCCCCAGCCCGAAGGCCAGCATCTGGTACAGGCGGATGTCATAGCCCAGCATCTCGGTCCGTTCGGGGTTTTCCCGGATGGCGACCAGCACATTTCCGAAGGGCGCGTTCAGCAGCATGCGCAGCCCCAGATAGACGGCCACCACCATCGCCAGCAGCACATAATACAGCGCCGTCCCGGAATAGAGGACCACGTCCCCGCTGAACCACGGCACGGTCAGGGGCGGCATGCCGGACATGCCGTTGAACCCGTTCAGCCGCGCCGTGCCGATGGCCCATTGCGGGCCTGCGGTCTGCGACATGAACGTCTCCAGCACCAGCGTGACGGACAGGGTGACGATGCCGATGAACACGCCCTTGATGCGGCCATAGAACATGAAATAGCCGATCAGCAGGGCGAAGGCGCCGCCCAAGCCCACCGACAGGATCAGCGCCAGCCATGTCAGCCCATAGGCCGATCCGATATTGATCGTGATGACGCCATAGGCATAGCCCGCCAGCCCGAAGAACGCGGTCTGCCCGAAGCTGAGCGCGCCGCAATATCCCCAGACCACGCCCAGCCCCATCGCCATGAAGGTCCAGACCAGGAAATAGGCGGCATTGCCGACCGTATAGTCGTTGCTGAACAGCGGATAGACCGCTGCGGCCAGCACCACCGCCACCATGGCGGCCCAGAAGGCCGGGCCGCGGCCCATGGTCTGCGGCCCCTCCAGACGCGACAGCCATTGGCGGGCGCGCGACCGGGCGGGGGCGGCCGGGGCGTTCAGCGCCTCGGCGCGGCTCATCGCTGCCACCGCTTGACGACGGCGGACAATCCGCCGGGCATGATCCGGATGACGACGATGACGGCGACCAGCAGGCCGATCTGGCCGAACAGTTGCCCGTACCAGGCGGTCAGGCTGGCCTTGATGATGGCGAGGATCGCGGCGGCAGGGGCGGCGCCCAGAAAGATGTCCGCACCGCCCACGACCACGGTCACGAAGCTCTCCACGATGAAGGTCGCGCCCATCGTCGGCACCATCGTCATGGTCGGCGCATAGAGCCCGCCCGCCAGCCCGGCCAGCCCCGCACCCAGTCCGAAGGTCAGCCCATAGATGCGCCGCGTGTCGACCCCAAGCGCACGCGCCATGGCGGGCCGCTGGATCGTCGCGCGGGCGATCACGCCGAAGCGGGTGTGATAGAACAGCAAATACAGCCCGCCCAGAAGGCCCACCGCCGCGGCGAACAGCACCAGCCGGTAAAGCGAATAGGAGCGATCCCCCAGGGCCATGCTGCCCAGGGGCGTGCCCACCCCCTGCATGGTCGGCCCCAGCAGGATCAGCACGCCCTGCGTGGCGATCAGGCTGATCCCCCAGGTGGCGATGATGCTGTCCATGGGCCGGTGATACAGATGCCGCATCACGGTGCGTTCAAGGACCATCCCGATGGCCGCCGCCGCCAGCGCCCCGCACAGGATGGCGACAGGCAGGGCCAGCCCCGCCCGCGCGGTCGCGGCGGTGACATAGGCGCCGCACATGATGAATTCGCCATGCGCCAGATTGATCACCCCCATCATCCCGAAGATGACCGCCAGCCCGGCGCAGGAGATGACCAGAAAGGCGAAGGCATCGCCGAACTGATAGGTGATGGAAAAGATCGCCGTGAAAAGCTCCACGTGCCGCGCCTCCGTCGATAGATTGATGCGTGATCCGGGCGGGACCGGCGCGGCCCCGCCCGAGGGTCCGTGTCAGGGCGCCGGGGGCGGGCTGGAGGGGGTGTATTGCGCACTGGGATCGTTCTGGGTCAGATCGCAGCCCGCATCGCCCAGCCAGTAGGGCTCGATGTTCTCCCATGTCTCGGGGAAGGTGATCGAATGGTCATCCTCGACCTTGGCCAGGAAGATGGTGTGGGACATGTGCTGGCTTTTGGGGTCCAGGCAGACATTGCCGGACGGTCCGTCGAAGCAGACATCGCCCTCGGCCAGCACGGCGCGGATCGCGTCATGATCGGTGCTGCCCGCGCGTTCCACCATCTGCTTGTAGAGATTGATCCCGATGTAGGAGTTCGCGGCCTCCTGGTTGATGTAGGGCTCGTCGGGGAACATGGCGCGGAAGCGCTCGACGAAATCCGTCGAGGCGGGGCTGTCGATCTCCTCGATATAGTTCGTCGTCACGTACATGTCGGCAAGGCTGGGCGGGGTGAAGCGCTTGTGCTCGTAGCCCTGTCCCACGTTGACGGACGACGCCATCGGCAGCCCGACATCGGCGGCGTTCGCCTGTTCGTAATACGAGGCCTGCGCCGCACCGACCAGCAGGGTCACCACGAAGTCGGCCTCGCTTTGCTGGATGTTCTGGATGGTCTGCGAGAATTGCGACACGCCGAGCGGGATGAACTCTTCGCCCGCCATGGTGCCGCCGTTCTCCTCGACGATCTGGCGCACCCATTCGGCCGAGATCTGGCCGAAGTTGTAATCCGCCGCCAGCGTGTAGACATTGGGGCCGTAGGTTTCCATCATCCACGGGATCAGGGTCGAGAACTGCTGTTCGGGCACCGCGCCCGTCACGATCATGTTGGCGTCGCAGACCCCGCCCTCGTACTGGTTGTTGTAGAAGGCCAGCCCGTCGAACTGGTTCACGATGGGTCGGTAGGCCTCGCGCGAGGCCGAGGAAAAGCCCGCGAACACGACATCGACCTCATCCTGCTGCAGCACCCGGCGCATGAATTCCTGATAGCGGCGGTTGTCGGACTGGGTGTCATAGACCACCAGCTCGATCGGGCGCCCATCGATGCCGCCGGCGTCGTTGATCTCCTTGGTGGCCAGCTCGATGGCATGGACCTTGACGGCGGTGGCGGCGGCGAAGTCGCCCGACTGGTCCTCGAGGACGCCGATCTTGATCGGGCCGTCCTGCGCCAGGGCGGGCTGCCCGGCCATGATGGTTCCTGCCAGCAGAGCGGCAAGCAGAGTGCGGTTCAGTGACTTTCTCATCTGGTCATTCTCCTGTTGGGGGCCGGGGTGTCGGGGCGGTCATCGGCGGGGACCCAGGGGTGCGCGGAAGGCTCCGCGGCGTGAGGGGTCAAAGCCAGATGCTCGCGCGCCAGTTCGTCGATGGGCAGGCGCCGGTTCATGGCGGCCAGCCGCAGCCGTTCGTATGCGTCGTCATGGTTCAGGCCATGTGCCAGCATCAGGTTCAGGACCGCCCGGGTGACGATCCGGCGACCCGCCATGCGCTGGCGCAGGCTGTGGATCTCGCGATCCGCCTTGCGGCGCCGGTCGTGCTCGTTCACCGCCAGCAGCAGGGCGGTGAACACCCCGGAACTGCGGATCGGCTTCATGATGTGGCTGGCGCAGCCCTGGGCCACGACACGGGCCAGCTGGCTGGGCGCCTCGCTGCCGATCAGCGCGATGCAGGGCAGGGCGTCCGGCGCCGCACGGGGTGGCAGCCCCTCGGTGACCATGTCGGCCAGAACGATGTCGCTGCCCGCCAGCGCATCAGGCAGGACCGCGTCCTGCGGGTCGATGGTGCGCACGTCCAGTCCCAGCCTGCCCAGCACGCCGACCAGCATCTGCCGGTTGGCATCCTCGGCATGGATCACCAGCGCCCGCAGGCCACGGAAGTTCTTGGTGATCGCGCCCTTCATCGCACCACCTGCAGGTGGGCGGGGGCCTGCCGGGGGGCGACGTCCCCAAGGCTGGCCCAGACCAGATAGGGGTCGGGCCAGACCGGCGCGGGGTCTTCGTGCAGGATGTCGAAGGTTCCGTGATCGGTCGAGCGGCCGATGCGCGGGCGCAGGCAGCAATGCAGATTGTCGGGATCGACCGTCACCAACCCCTGCGGCGCCGCGAACCGGATGCCGCCAAGGGCTGCGCGCATTTCGGCGAAACCCGTGGACCCGGCCTTTGCCACGGCCAGCGCCAGCAGGTGGATGGCGATATAGGCGGCCTCGGCATCCGCGCAGGCCCGTCCCAGATGCGCGTAATGCCGGTCCCATTGCGCGGTGAAGCGGTCGTTCGCCTCCGACCGGATGGTCGAGAAATAGACCGACGAGGACAGATGCCCCGCCGCGCTGTCCCCGATCATCGGCAGTTCCGCCTCGGACAGGCTGCAACTGGCGATGGGCAGCGCGCGTGGCTGGTCGATCCCTGCCGCGGCCGCTTCTGCCCGCAGCAGCCGGAAGAATTCGTAGCAGGAATGGCCGATCAGCGTCGTGAAGATGAAGTCGGGCCGATCCGACACGATCTGGCGGGCCACGGCGCGCAGATCCGTCTCACCGACCGGGAAATACCGCTCTCCGATGACGGCGCCGCCGACCTCGGACAGGGCCTCGCGCAGGATGCGGTTGTTTTCCCACGCCCAGATGTAGTTCGAGCCGACCAGCCAGCCCCGCTTGCCGTGATGGCACAGCAGGTGGCGCACCAGGGGGATGATGTGCTGATTGGGTGCCGCACCGGTATAGACGACGTTCTCGCTGGTCTCGAACCCCTCGTAATGGGACGGGTACCACAGCAGGGCGTCGTTCTTTTCGAACAGCGGCAGCACGTCCTTGCGGCTGGAGGACGTGTAGCAGCCGAGGACGTGGGTCAATCCCCGGTCGACCAGCAGCGCCTGCATGGCCTCGCCATAGGCGGACTGCACGCCTCCGGGATCGATGGCCACGGGGTGGAGCGTGACGGCGGCCTGCCGGTCGGCATTCACCTCGGCGATGGCCAGGTCCGCGCCGGCGCGCATCGACCGACCGACCGCCGCGTAAGAGCCCGTGGTCGAAAGCACGATCCCGATGTCCAGCTGCCGTCTCGTCATCGCCGGGTCCCACCAAACAAAAAGCCCCCATGGCGACAAGACTGTCGCTCAGGGAGGCCATGTTGCCTTGCGCATCATGCGCTGTGTTCAGGAATTCAGGTCGAAGCCGCATCGTTGAGGCTGGCATCAGGACACAAGACCGGAGAGGGGTTTGTCAACTTAAAACGAAATGCCAGCCGCCCCAAACACGAGCGATCCGCAAACGCCGAAAATTTTTGCACCCGTTGTGAAGAACCTGCATCACGGGCATGTTTTCCGGGCAGCGTCACCGTCTGTCTCCCGGATCAGCCACAGCGTCCTGTTACCGGTCCAAGGCCCGGAAACCGCTGACGTCATCTGCAGGCGTGGATCCGGCAGTCGTCTGCAGAAGATCATCCATCAAGGCGACGCGATCTAGGCCTACCTCCGAGACACCGCAGGCTTGTTGCATAATTCGGATTACCCCAAGCCCGGCAACGCCATCCGTTTGTCGATAAAAAACCTGCCCTACCACCCCGGGATCAGGTTCTTGAGGCGCTGCAGGCCGCGCCAGCGGCTGGAGGGGCGCTCGGGGTCCAGCAGCTGGCTTTCCTCGAACAGCGCCTGCTCGATGCCGTTCACCTCGGGGATCTCGAACAGGACCAGCGACCGGCCCTCGGACCGCAGCGCCTCGATGGCGCCGATCAGCGAGCCGTCCGCGTGGGCGACGGCCTGTTCCACGTCCTCAATGGAGACGCCCAGATGCTCGGCCAGCAGATCGTGGCGCAGGCGCAGGATGGCCGTGCGGGTCTCGTCGCGGATCGCGCCGTTCATCGCGGCGTCGATGCTGAGATCGCATTCCGTGTCGAAGCCGAGCGAGCGGTTGTTCAGGTTCGACGAGCCGACCTTGAGGAAGCGGTCGTCGACCACCATGACCTTGGCATGGACATAGATCGGGTTCCGCTGCTGCGTGACCGGCGTGTAGAGGCGGAAGCGGCCATGCTGGTCTGCTTTCGTCACCAGCCCCATCAGCAGCGCCCGGGACGAGCCCATGACCTCCTCCTCCAGCCACCCGTCGGCCTCGTCGGGGTTGACCACGACGATCTCGGGGCCGTCGGGTTCGCGCAGACGGGCGGCCATCGCCTCGGCGATCTTGCGCGAGGCGAAATACTGGCTTTCGATATAGATCGTGTGTCGGGCGGCGGCGATGGCGGCCAGGTACAGCGCCTCGATCTCGTGGACCGGCTCGCGGCCGTCATGCTCGGGCGCGGTGCGCGACAGGGCCACGTCGACATCGCAGAGCAGCGGCACCAGCCGGTCGGGCCAGCCGCTGTCCGAGGGCGGCGGCGGGTCCAGCACCTCGCCGGTCGCGCGGTGCCAGCGGTCGCGGGCCAGATCGCCCAGCACCCGCGCCACATCGCCGTCGACGGCGGTCGAGACGTCGTGCCACGGCCCGTAGCTGCGCTTGGTCGAGGGGCGCACCCGCCCCGGCTCTTCGTCCAGATGCGCGCGGGTGTCCCACCGGTCGCCGGTCATGTCGATGCCGCCGCAGAAGGCCAGCGCGTCGTCGATCACCACGATCTTCTGGTGATGCGCCGATCCGACCGGATGAGCGCTGTCCAGCTGGAAGTGGATCCGCTTGTCGGTCATCCAGTTCAGGATGACCAAGGGCGTGGTGCCCCGCCCGAGCGCGTTCATCGCCCCCAGGTTCCAGCGCAGGACATGGACCTGCAGGTCGGGGTTCTGGTCGACCACCCAGGTCAGCAGGTCGCCCAGCTTGTTGGGCACGTCCGAATCTTCCGAGGGGCGGTCCAGTTCGATCCGCGTGTCGAAATCCCACCCGATCAGCAGGATGCTGTGGCGCGCCGTCTGGATGGCGGCGCGGATGACGGCGAAATAGTCCTCGGCATCGATGATGACCGCCAGACGATCCGCCCGCGCCACCTTCCAGCATGTGTCGCCCTCACGAAGGACGGACGGTCCTGTCACCTCGGTCATTCCCGGCTCCTGCAGTCGTCAATCCGCAGGTCTAGCACAGTCCGACGTGAACGGCCATGTTCACGGACGGACCATGCGCCCGAAGACGCCGCGACCGCCGTGCCCCTAGGCCCCGGGCTTGCGGACCGCCTTCATCGCGGCGCTGCCCAGCAGCACGAGCGCCAGCGAGACCTCGGCCCCGGCAGACAGCGGCCTGCCGGCCGCGCGGTCCGCATCGGGGTCCGATTGATCGTCCCGACGGTCCGTGCCTTTCGGACCCTCGCCCGAGGGGGGCGTGTCGGCCTTGACCGCATCGCGCTGGCCCATCGGCTCGGGGGCGCCGGTGGTCGTGTCCTGGGCCGTCTGCTGTTCGGTCTCGGCGTTCAGCTCGGCCCCTGCCAGCACCACGAAGGCCGACAGCCACATCCAGGTCAGCAGGATGATGACGCCGCCAAGCGTGCCGTAGGTCTCGGTATAGCTGCCGAAATTCTGCGCATAGACCGAGAAGGCCATCGTACCCAGGATCCACAAAGCCGTCGCCGACACCGCGCCCACGCTGACCCAGGCCCACCGGGGATTGGCCCGCGACGGGCCGAAGCGGTAGACGGCGCCCAGACCCAGCATGGTCAGCACCGCCAGCACCGGCCATTTCAGCCAGCCGATGGCCGTGCCGACCGCCGGGGGCAGCCAGCCGAAGGCCGCCAGCGAAGGCAGCAGGATCACCAGCGCCATGCCCGCGATCAGCCCCAGGATCAGGCCCAGGGTCAGCGCGATGGCCGTCAGGTACAGCCGGACGGTGCCGCGCGTCTCGTCCTCGTCATAGGCGATGTTCAGCCCTTCCATCAGGGTCATCACGCCCTTCATCGCGCCGTAGAGCGCGATGACGATGCCGAATAGGGCGACCAGCCCGGTGCCCGTCTCGTCCCCGCCCGAGACCTTGGCGATCTGGTCCTGCAGGATGGTGGCGGCCTCGGCGGGCAGCATGTCGGCCACCGCCGCTGCCTGGCTGGCGATCTCGGCCGGGTCGAAGACCAGACCGGCGATCGAGATCATCGCGACGATGGCCGGAAAGATCGCCAGCAGCGTGTAGAACGCGATTCCCGCCGACACGACCGAGATGTGGTCCTTGGCGATCTCGGCCTTCACCCGCATCAGGATGTCCTTCCAGCCCGAGGCGGGAATATGCGTGGGGGCCGAGGCGGCCTGGCCGCTGTCGGTGTCGGTCGTGTGGGTCATCGTGGCTCGTTCTCCTGCAGGGCGCTCCGTCTTGGGGCTGTATGCTGGTCAACGAAGTCGTGAGCGGCCGCATGGTTCCTTGGCGCGGGCCGTCCCGCGGCGCGGAGGGGCCTCAGCCGCGCGGATCATGCGCGCCCTCGGTCCCCCCGGACGCGATGCGGATCGCGCCCGCGCAGCCGAAGATCGGCGACAGGGCGGGCAGTTCGGCGATGTCATGGCCCAGGGCCTGCAGGGCGGCGATCGCCCGGGCCCCAAGCGAACCCTCCAGCTTCAGGCTGTCGCGGCTGTCCGAGAAGGTCCGCCCCAGCAGGAAGCGCGGCTCGGCCAGCGCCTCCGCCGGGGACAGACCCCGGTCGATCAGCGCGCTCAGCAGCACCGCCAGCGTCTGCGGCTGGCCGTCCGCGCCCTGCGTGCCGTAGAGCAGATGCGGCCGCCCGTCCTTCAGCGCGATGCCGGGGTTGAGCGTGTAGAAGGGTCGCTTGCCCGGCGCGATGCGGTTCGGATGACCGGGCGCGGTCGCGAAGCCCGCGCCGCGGTTGTGCCACAGGATGCCCGTGTCGCCCACGACCACGCCGCTGCCCCAATCGAAGAAGGTGCTTTGCAGCACGCTGGCGCAGCGCCCCTGCGCATCCGTCGCGGCGAAGAAGACCGTGTCGCCATGGCGGGTCACATGGGGCCAGGGCAGCGCGCGGTCGGCGCGGATCGCCGCCGCCTTGGCGTCCAGCCGCGCGGGCGCCAGCAGGGCGGCCGGGTCGACGGGCACATGGTCGGGATCCGCGATGCGGTCGCGGTCCAGGAAGGCCTGTTTGACCGCCTCGACCAGCAGATGGGTGCGGGCGGCGGGGTCCCCGGGCAGCGGCCATCGGTCCAGGATGCCCATGATGGCCAGCGTCGTCAGGCCCTGCGTGGGCGGCGGCGGGGCCAGCAGCTTGAGGCCGCGATAGGTCTGGGACAGCGGCGCGGCGACCCGGCTGCGGGTGGCGGCCAGGTCGGCGGGGCGCAGCGGCGATCCGGCCTGCGCCAGCCCTTGGGCCACGCGCCGGGCCGCCGCGCCGTCATAGAAGCTGCGCAACCCGTCGCGCGCCAGCAGCGCCAGCATCTCGGCCAGCTGCAGCTGACGCAGAGGCCCGGCGCCGCCCTGCCCGAACAGGGCCGCAAATCCCGGCCAGCCGGGCCAGTCGTCGCGCCGGAAGTCCAGCCAGAAGCGCTGGCTGGCCCCCACCGCGAACCCGTCGCGGGCCAGGGCGAGGGCGGGGGCCAGCAGGTCCGGCACCGCGATGCCGCCCTGCCCCTCTGCCCGGTCTAGCTGCAACGCCCGGTCCCAGGCATCGACGGCGCAGGCGGTGGTTAGCATCGCGCCGGGCCCGCGCATCGGCAGCGCATCGGGCAGGTCGGGCAGCACCTGCGGCGCCTGCCCGATCCCCATCAGCGCGGCGGACCGGCCGTCGCGGTCGGCCAACAGCCAGACGGCATCCCCGCCCAGACCGCAGAAATGCGGCATGACCACCGCAAGGACCGCGCCAATGGCGACGGCGGCCTCGGCGGCGGTGCCGCCTTGGCGCAGGATGCGGGTCCCGGCCTCTGTGGCCAGGGGATGGGGGCTGATGGCCAGGGGCTGCATGAAGATCCTTGGGGTTGCGGCGTCAGGCCAGTTCGACCACGGCCTCGATCTCGACCAGCGCATTGGCGGGCAGAGAGGCCACGTTGACCGCCGTGCGCGCATGCCGCCCGGCATCCCCCCACAGGTCGATGAACAGCTGCGAGGCGCCGTCGACGACGAACGGCCCCTCGCCATAGCCCGGCGGGGCGGCGACGAAGCCGCCCACCCGCACCACCTGCGCCACGCGCGACAGCGACCCCGCCACCGCGCGGATGGAATAGAGCAGGTTCAGCGCGCACATCCGCGCGGCCTCCTGCCCCTGGGCACGATCGAAGCCAGGCCCGACAGGCCCCAGATAGCGCGGCACCCCCTCCCATTCGCAGATCTGGCCCGACAGGAACAGCAGGTTGCCGGTGATCTTGCCGGGCAGGAACAGCGCGCGCGAGGGCGCCGACGGCGGCAGCGCCAGGCCAAGCGCGGTCAGGCGGGTTTCGATGGGGCAGTCGGTCATGGGGTCTCCTTGAGGCTCGTCAGCTCCTGGGCCAGCGCGATCAGCGACAGGTCCGATCCGCGCGGCCCGATCAGGGACAGCCCGAAGGGCGCCCCGTCGATCCATCCCGCCGGAAAGACCACCTGCGGCAGCCTCGCCATGCCCGCCACGCAGAGAAGCCGCTGCGCCTCGTGGCGGAAGCGGTCGAAGACCTCGACCGGCGCATCCAGCCGGAAGGGCGCATCCTGCACCACCGGCGCCAGCAGGACGCCGCTGCGGGCCAGCAGCCGGTCCAGATGGGCGGCGAAGGCGTCGCGGGACGCGCGCCCGTCCGCGATCTGATCGGGCGTCAGCGCCTCGGCGGCATCGGCCCGCCCGTCGATGCCGCGCACCAGGGGCATGCGGGACTGCCGGATGAAGGGCAGGATCGTCTCCTTCGCATCCGCCATCACGGCGGTCAGGAAGGTGGCATAGGCGACCTCGACCCCGTCGGGATAGACCGTCACCTCGCGGGCGGACAGCGCGCCGAAGCCCTGCTGCCAGATGCGTTGCGCCGCCGGTCCCAGCAGCGCCAGCATGTCGCGCGGCACCAGCAGCCGGGGCGCCGTCAGCGGGGCCGCGTCCCGGTCCAGCACCGCCGCCGCCGCCAGCGCCAGGGTGGCGCCGTCGCGGGCGAAGATCCCGCAGGCGTCGAAGCTGGGGGCCAGCGCCATCGCGCCGGCCATCGGGATCAGACCATGCGTGGGCCGCCATCCCCAGATGCCGCAGAAACTGGCAGGTGCGCGCACCGACCCGCCCGTGTCCGAGCCGATGGCGATGTCGGCCAACCCCCCCGCCACCGCCACCGCCGAACCCGAGGACGATCCCCCCGGGATCCGCCCGGGCGCGGCGGGGTTCACCGGCGTGCCGAAATGCGCGTTCATGCCGTACATGGACCAAGCCAGCTCGTCGGTATGGGTCTTGCCCACGAACCGCGCGCCCGCGTCCAGCAGCGTCTGCACGGCGGGCGCCGTGGCGTCATGGACCGGGCTTTGCGCCAGCCAGCTCGGACAGCCCGCCCCGGTGCGATGGCCCGCGACATGGAAGATGTCCTTGACCGCCAGCGTCAGCCCGGCCAGCGGCCCGTCGGCCGCATGGGCCACGGGGACGGGCGGATAGGGCATGAAGGCGCCGAAGGGGTCGTCGCGCATCGTCATCGGCCTACTCGGCGGCCAGGGGCTCGCCCGCCCGCAGGCAGGCCACGCGGCGGCGCGGCGCGGGCGACTGCATCGGCGGCAGCGCCTCGCGGCAGGCGGGCAGCACCAGCGGGCAGCGCGGCGCGAAGGAACAGCTGTCGGGCCGCACCTCCAGCGAGGGGGGCGCGCCGGGGATCGCGTCCAGCCGCTGCCCGCGCGCCACGTCGTGCAGGTTCGCGGCCAGCAGCCCGCGCGTGTAGGGATGCTGAGGGTTGCGGATCACCTCGCGGGTGGTGCCCTCCTCGACGATCTGGCCCGCATACATGATGGCGATGCGTTCCGAGATCTCGACCGCGACGCCGATGTCATGGGTGACGAAGATCACCCCCATGCCGAACTCCGCCTGCAGTTCGCGCAGAAGCAGCAGGATCTGGATCTGCACGGTCGCGTCCAGCGCCGTCGTCGGCTCGTCCGCCAGCAGCAGGCGCGGGCGGCAGGCCAGGGCCAGCGCGATCATCACCCGCTGGCGCATGCCGCCCGACAGCTCGTGCGGATAGCTTTTCAGCCGCCGCTCGGCCGACGGGATGCGGACGCGGTGCAGCATGTCCAGCGCCACCTCCATCGCATCCTCGCGGCTGACGCCCTTGTGGCGCATCACGGTCTCCGCGATCTGCTGGCCCACGGTATAGACCGGGTCCAGCGCCAGCCCCGGATCCTGGAAGATCATCGACACGTCGCCGCCGCGATAGGCGCGCAGGGTGCGGCCCGACAGCGTCATGATGTCGGTCCCGTCGAAGTCGATCTCCCCGGACAGGTCGGTGCGCTTTTCCGGCAGCAGCCGCAGCAGGGTCTTCAGCGTCACGCTCTTGCCCGATCCGCTTTCGCCCAGCAGGGCCAGCGTCTCTCCGGGCATCAGGGTCAGGGACAGGTCGTTGATGGCATGGACGGTGCGCCCGCCCTTGAAGCGCACGTTCAGGTCGCGGATCTGCAGCAGCGGCGTCATGCGGGCACCCCCTGCCCGGCGCGCGGATGGCCCGAGGACGCATCATGCAGATGGCAGGCCACCCAATGCGCCGAGCCCGCGCGCATCGGCCCCAGGGCCGGGTGCCGGACCTTGCAGACATCGGCGGCGAAGGCGCAGCGGGTGTGGAACCGGCAGCCCGGCGGCGGGCCGATCGGGTTCGGCGGATCGCCGGTCAAAGGCGGCTTCTCGGTGCGGTTGTCGGGGTCCATCGAGGGCATCGCCGAGAACAGCGAACGCGTGTAGGGATGGGCCTGCTCGCTCCAGATGGCATCGACCGGGGCCAGTTCGACGACCTCGCCCAGATACATGACCAGGATTCGGTCCGAGATATAGCGCACCACGTTCAGATCATGGCTGATGAAGATGTAGGTCAGCCCGAATTCGGCGCGCAGGTCGGCCAGCAGGTTCAGCACCTGCGCCTCGACCGACTTGTCCAGCGCCGAGACCGCCTCGTCCAGCACCACGACCTTGGGCGACATGACCAGCGCGCGGGCGATGTTGATGCGCTGGCGCTGGCCGCCCGACAGCTCGTGCGGATAGCGCCCGGCGAAGCGCTCGGGGTCCAGCCCCACGCGCGCCATCAGCCGCCGCGCCCGGCCCACCGGGTCGTCCAACCCCTGCACGCGGGCGCCGAAGGCGATGCTGTCCAGGATGGTCATGCGCGGGTTCAGGGACGCATAGCTGTCTTGGAACACCATCTGGATGTCGCGGCGCAGCGCGCGCAGGCTGATGTCGCGGCCAAGCGTCTTGTCGCCCAGCACGATGTCGCCCTCGTCCCGGTCCACCAGCCCGATCAGCAGTTTCGCGGTGGTGGACTTCCCGCAACCGGATTCACCGACGATGCCAAGCGTCTCGCCCGCGCGGACGTCGAAGCTGACGCCGTCCACGGCCTGGACCACCGCCTGCGTGCGGCCCAGGATGCCGCCCTTGATGGGAAAGTGCTTCTTCAGGTCGCGCACGCTCAGCAGGGGTTTCGTGTCAGTCGCGGACATTCATCGCACTCCTCAGGCCGTCGCTGAGCAGGTTGAGGCACAGCGAGGTGGCAAAGATCATCACGCCGGGCAGCGCCGCCAGCCAGGGGTTCACATAGATGGCGCTGCGCAGCGTGTTCAGCATCAGCCCCCATTCGGGCTCGGGCGGGCGCACGCCGATGCCCAGGAAGGACAGGCCGGCCGCCAGGATCATGCAGACCGAGGTCAGCGAGGTCGCATAGACGAAGATCGGCGACAGCACGTTGCCGATCACATGCACCCGGATCACCGTCAGCGCATTGGCCCCCGAGGCCCGCGCCGCGTCGATGTAGTCCAGGGACCGCACGCCCGAGGTCACCGCCTCGGCCACCCGCGTCACCGGCGGGATGAAGACGATGGTCAGCGACACCAGGCTGTTGAGCACCCCCGCGCCGAGCGCGCCCGAGATGGCGATCGCCAAGAGGACCGAGGGGAAGGCGAAGAACACGTCCACGACCCGCATGATGATCGTGTTGGTGATGCCGCCGACATAGCCCGCGATGATGCCCAACGTGCCGCCGATGAAGAAGGCCAGCACCACCGGCATCAGCCCGATGAACAGCGTCAGCCGGCCGCCATAGATCAGCCGGGCCAGCATGTCGCGGCCCTGCTCGTCCGTGCCCAGCAGATGGCCGGGCGTGCCGGGGGCGGCCAGCCGGGCGATCATGCTGCCGCGATAGGGATCGGCCAGCCCCAGCCAGGGCGCGAAGGCCGCCGACAGGACCAGCGCCGACAGGATCGCCAAGCAGACCATCGCCACCGGATCGTGCCGCAGCCGCGACAGCACCCCAGACCAGTAGCCGCGCTCGGCGGGCGGGACGACGGGGATGTCGGTTGTCACCTGCACCATGCGCTCAGCTCCTCTTGATGCGGGGGTCGATGGCGGCCTGCGCCACGTCCACGATCAGGTTCATGGCGACGAAGAACATGGCCAGCACCAGGATCGTGCCCTGCAGCAGCGGCAGGTCGCGCTGGAAGATGGCGTTGGACAGCAGGAACCCCGATCCGGGCCAGTTGAAGACCGTCTCGATCAGGATCGACCCGCCCAGCAGGTAGCCCAGCTGCAGCCCCATGACCGACAGCGCGGTGGCGGCGGCGTTGCGCGCGACATGGCGCAGCACGTCGGCCCGGCTCATGCCCTTGGCATACAGCGCCTGCACGAAGTCCATCGACAGGATGTCGCCCGCCAGGGCGCGCACGGTGCGCGCCACGATGCCGATGGGCACCACGGCCAGCGTCACCGCGGGCAGGACCAGATGGCGCATGTGCGCCCAGTCCCAGGACCAGTCCTGCGACCCGCCCGGCCCCGCCCCCATCGAGGGCAGCCAGCCCAGGTTGACCGAGAAGATGATGACCAGCACGATCCCCAGCCAGTAGTTCGGCACCGAGACGCCGGTGATCGACAGCGCCGTCACCGCCCGGTCCAGCAGCGTGTCGCGATAGTACCCGGCCAGAAAGCCCAGGAAGGTCCCGATGGGAAAGGCGATCGCGGCGGCGGCGGCGGCCAGCAGCAGCGAGTTGCCGACTGCGCCGAAGACCTCGTCGGCGACGGGCCGGCCGCTGGCGATGGACCGGCCCATCTCGCCCTGCAGCAGGTTGCCGACCCAGATCAGGTATTGCACCGGCACCGGCTTGTCCAAGCCGTAGGCGGCGCGCATCGCCTCCTGCTGCTCGGCGGTGGCATCGACCGGCATGATGGCGGTCAGCGGATCGCCCGGCGCGATCTGCACCAGCAGAAAGCACACCACCGACACCCCGAAGGCCACCGGCAGCACAAGGATCAACCGCCTGAGAAAATAGCTGAGCACATCGCGTTCCTGGCTGTGCCGCCCCCCGGAGATCCCGGAGGGCGGCGGGTGTCACGGATCAGTCGGCCATCGTGATGGACGAGAAGTTCTGGTACCAGTTCTGCGCCTGGACATAGCCCTGCACCCGGGGCGACATGGCGCGCGGCGCGACATCGTGGGTCACCATCAGGAACAGCGCGTCGTCGACGAACTTCTCGTGCGTGCGGCGCAGCACCTCGTCCTGCTCGGTCTGGTCGAAGGTCGTCTTGATCTCCTCGAACAGGGACTGCATCTCGTCGTCGCAGTAATGGCCCCAGTTGGTGCCGTTGGGCGCGATCAGGTCGCAATCCAGATGCCGGATGAAGCCGGTGAACGGATCCTGGATGAAATAGGTGAAGTTGATCGACTGCGACCCCTCGACCGCCGGATCGGCGGCGCCTGCGCGCCACAGGTTGATCATCTGGTTCCACTCGACGACCATGAACTCGACGTCGATCCAGGCCTCGGCCAGCGACTGCTGGATGTATTCGTTCATCGGCAGCGGCAGCATCTGGCCAGAACCCGAGGGCGAGATCAGCGCCTTGACCGCCAGCCGGTTGTCGGGACCGAAGCCGGCTTCGGTCATCAGCGCCTGCGCGGCCTCCAGGTCATAGGTGATGTCGAAGGTCGGTTCCCCGAACCATTGCGATTCCGGGGTGACGAAGCCCTTGGCCGGGATCATCAGCCCGCCCAGCAGCGCGCCCATCGCCTCGCGGTCGATGGCCAGGTTCGCGGCCTTGCGCACGCGGATGTCGTTCCAGGGCGAATCCTCGGTCCGGCTGAGATGCCAGGTCCAGTTGTGCGGCAGCGCGTTCGAGGTGATGGCAAAGCCGTTGCCCTCCATCGCGGGGATCGTGTCGGGCGCGGGCGCCTCGATCCAGTCCACCTGCCCCGACATCAGCGCGGCCGAACGCGCGTTCGATTCCGGCAGCGGGATCAGCACCAGGCGGTCCAGCTGCGGGATGCGGGTGTCGTCCCAGTACTCCTCGAAGGGCACCAGCTCGGCCCGTTCGCGAGGCACGAAGGTCTCCAGCTTCCACGGGCCGGTGCCGGACGGGCTGGCCGCGACCTTTTCCCAGTCCTTGTCCATCGCCTCCCAGTTGGCCTGCGACGACATCATCACCCAGGCCAGCTGATAGGGCAGCGTGGCGTCGGGTTCGGTGGTGATGATCTCCAGCGTCAGGTCGTCGATGGCGCGATAGCTGGCGACCGCCGGCATGCGCGACTTGCCCTGCGCCGACTGGCGGGGGTCGTACTGCTCGGACCCCTCGTCCAGCAGCTTGTCGAAGTTCCAGACCACCGTCTCGGCGGTGAAGGGGCTGCCGTCATGGAAGGTCACGCCCTCGCGCAGCGTGAAGGTCCAGCGGGTGCGGTCCTCCTCGTCGGCGGACCATTCCGTCGCAAGCCCGGGCACCAGCCCCGAGGGTCCGTCGCCCTGCGTCAGGTCCCAGTTGATCAGCGCGTCATAGACCGTGTAGCCGATGAACCGCATCCCCTCGCCGCCCTGATCGGGCTGGCCGGTGGTCAGCGGAATGTCGGCGGCCGTCATGCCGATGCGCAGCGTGCCCTGCGCGACGGCGGCCTGCCCGCCCAGCACCGCCACCGAAAGCGCCAGCGCGGCGAGGCCTTTTCTCAGATGAAGCAAGGTCGTTCTCCCTCTTGGGTCCAGGTCGTGTCTGCCCGAATTCACTTGGGGCAGCTTGCCCGCCCCGCGCCGGGATGCATGCCGGAAGGGCACAGCCGGCGGGGGCCAGTCGGAAAAAGCCGCATTGCTGCCCAAATGCGGACCAGATTGCCGACAAATGGCGCAAGGCGATGATCCACGCCCCTTTGGGGCCGCAGCCTCTGGACGGCGCGGGGATTCTGCGTCCCGCATCGGGCCGCCCCCGACCGACAGGAGCCCTGGCCGCGATGATTCTGCTGGCAAACCCCAACAGCACCACGGCCACGACCCGCGCGATGTGCGCCATCCTGGCCCCCGTCCTGCCGCATCTTCGGGGCTGGACCGCCCCCGAGGGGCCGGGGGTGATCGAGACCCCGGCCCAGCTGGATGCGGCAGCGCGACTGGTCGCCGCCCTGACCCCGCCGCAGGGCTGCCGGGGCGTGATCGTCGCGGCCTTCGGGGATCCTGGCGCGCAGGATCTGGCCGCGCGGCTGACGGTGCCGGTCCTGGGCATCGGCGCCGCGGCGGCGGGTGCCGCGGGGGCCGGAGGCCGGGCCTTCGCCGTGGCCACCACGACCCCCGCCCTGGCCGATCGCATCGACGCGCTGATGACGGCGGCCGGCCCGGGCCGCTATCTGGGCTGCTTCCTGACCGACGGGACGATGCGCGACCTGCTGGCCGATCCGCCCGCGCTGGACGCGGCCCTGCTGGCGGCGGTGCGGCGCGCGGCCAAGGCGGGGGCGCAAGCGGTCATCATCGGCGGCGGTCCCCTGGCCGAGGCCGCCCTCCGCTTGTCCCCGCGCAGCCCGGTGCCGCTGGTCCAGCCCCTGCAGGCGGCGGCGCGCCTTCTGCAGGCGCGCCTCGACGCCGGCTGACCGCCCGACCGACCGCCCCCTCTGCCCGAAAATCGGGCAGAAAGCCCGACAAGGACCGTACACCCCCTGCCCCGCCCCGCGCTTTTCGTTGACAGCCGCCCCTGCCCCATGCGGAACTCCAAGGCGACATAACCGGCAATCACGCCCCGCGATCCCGCAACGCGCCCCCTCTTTCAGGCGCCGGGATCCGCGGGGCGTTTCTCGTTGAGGGACCCCCGTGGCGACACGCAGCATCGACCTTGGCCTTCTGTTCTCGCGCTCGGGGACATATGGCCTGTTGGGCGAGGCCAGCCGCACCGGCGCCCTCAAGGCGGTCGCGCAGGTCAACGGCGATCCGCAGTTCGACATCGCCTTCCGCCCGGTCGAACGCGACCCGCAGGGCAATGTCGACGCCTATGCACCGCTCTGCGAGCAGATCTTCGCCACCAGCACCGCCCGCCATGTCATCGGCTGCACCACCTCGTGGAGCCGCAAGGAGGTCATCCCCTCGCTGGAACGGATGGACGGCGCGCTGTGGTATCCGGTGCCCTACGAGGGGTTCGAGGCCTCGGACCGCGTGGTCTATACCCATGCCTGCCCCAACCAGCACCTGCTGCCGCTCTTGGACCATGCCTTCGCCCAGTACGGCACGCGCAGCTACCTGACCGGATCGAACTACATCTGGGGGTGGGAGATGAACCGCCTGGCCCGCGAGATCGGGATGCGGGCCGGGGGCGAGGTGCTGGGCGAACGCTACCTGCCGCTCGGCTCGACCGAGGTGTCGCGGATCGTGGACGAGATCGCCGACCTGCGCCCCGATTTCGTGCTGAACCAGCTGATCGGCCCGTCGCAATACGCCTTCCTGCAGGCGATGGCCGGGCTGCGGGCGCGCGACCCGGCCTTTGCCGCGGGCCAGTGCCCGATCCTGTCCTGCAACCTGACGGAATGCGAGCTGCCCGCCATCGGCGCCGCCGCCGAGGGGGTGATCGCGGCCGGGCCGTGGTTCCGGGGCATGCCGCCACTGCGGCCCGAGGACGCGCGCGGGCAGGCGTTCGGATCCTCGCTGGAGGCGGCGGCGCATGCCTCGGTCATGATGCTGGCGCGGCTTCTGAGCCATCGCCCCGGAGCCGAGGCGCTGCCCCTGTCGCGGCTGCTGGCCCTGCCCCGCGCGGCGGCGATGGGCCTCAGCCCGCGGACCCATCACACCCGCCTGCCCGTGGCCATCGCACAGGTCCGCGACGGCGCCTTCGTGCCCCTGCGGAGCATGGCCCCGATCGAGGGCGACCCCTACCTGACCCTCGGGCTGACCCCCGGGCGCGAGGCGCCCCCGGCGCTGCGGGTGGTGACATGACACGGCGGCTGCAGATCCCCGATCTGGGCGGCGCGCGGGCCGCGATCCTGCACCGCCCGCATGCGACCGTCGCGGCCCTGACCCGCCAGCTGGAGGCCATCGGCCTGCACATCGAGGCACATTGGCCCGAACTGCCCGCCGCCGCGCGCGGGGCCGACTACCTGTTCCTGGATGTCGACACCGCGCACGAGGACCAGTTCCCCTGGGCGCCCGGGCAGGCGCCGATGCCCACCGTCGCGCTGGTCGGATCCGAGGCGCCGGGGCGGATCGAATGGCTGATGAATTTCGGCGCGGATGCGCAGATCCTCAAGCCCGTGGGCACCGGCGGGGTCTATTCCGCGCTGCTGATCGCGCGGGCCACCTTCGATGCGCGGGCCGAGATGGCCGACCGCATCGACAGCCTGCGCCGCCGCTTGGGCCAGCGCCAGACGGTGGTGCGCGCTGTGGCCCTGCTGGCCGCGCGCGGCAAGACCGAGGATGCCGCCTATGACCAGCTGCGCGGCATGGCGATGGCTTGGCGCGTCAGCTTCGAGGATGCGGCCGAACGCATCGTGGCCCTGGCTCAGGCGCAGGAGGCCGATCATGGCTGACGCCACCCCCCTGGCCCCCGTCGCCCCGGCGGGCGCGCTGCGCCGTCTGCTGCGCCGCAGGCTGGCGCTGTTCGGGCTGGCGATCATCGCGCTGGTCGTCGGCGGCGCGCTGCTGGCCCCGTGGATCGTGCGCCACGGCCCCAACGAGCAGCTGTTCGAGGGGCTGACCCTGCAGGGCGCCCCCATGCCGCCGGGCGGCGACTTCCTGATGGGCACCGACCTGCTGGGCCGCGACCTGTTCAGCCGGATCCTCTACGGCGCGCGGACCTCGCTGATCATCGGCATCGTCGCGAATGGCGCGGCGCTGATCATCGGCACGCTGGTCGGGCTGACGGCGGGCTTTGTGCGCGGATGGGTGGGCGCGGTGCTGATGCGCTTCACCGACCTGATGATGGCCTTTCCCGCGCTGCTGCTGGCGATCTGCCTGGCGGCGATCTTCCAGCCCTCGCTGTGGATCGTGGCCATGGTGATCGCGCTGGTGAACTGGGTCCAGACCGCCCGCGTCGTCTATACCGAGACCACCAGCCTGGCCGAACGCGAGTTCATCGCCGCCGAGCGCACGCTTGGCGCCTCGGGGGCGCGCATCCTCTTCCGCCACATCCTGCCGCATCTGGTGCCGACGCTGATCGTGTGGGGCACGCTTGGCATTTCCGTCACCGTGCTGCTGGAGGCGACGCTCAGCTTTCTGGGGGTCGGCGTGCAGCCCCCCACCCCCAGCTGGGGCAACATCATCTTCGAGAACCAGACCTATTTCCAGGCCGCGCCCTGGCTGGTCTTCATCCCCGGCGCGGCGATCCTGCTGCTGGCGCTGGCCTTCAATCTGGTGGGCGACGCGCTGCGCGACGTGCTGGACCCGACGCAGCGGGGGCGCGACTGATGGCCGGATACCTGTTCCGCCGCGTGGTGGCCGCCCTGCTGATCCTGCTGGGCGTCAGCTTCATCACCTTCGTGCTGCTCTATGTGCTGCCCGCCGATCCGGTGCGCCAGATCGCCGGGCGCTCCGCCACCGCGCAGACGGTCGAGAACATCCGCGCCCAGCTGGGTCTGGATCAGCCGCTGCTGGTGCAATACGGGCGCTATCTGGCCGGGCTGGTGCAGGGCGACATGGGCCGCAGCTATCTGCAGAAGACCGAGGTCTCGTCGCTGATCGCCGCCCGCCTGCCCGCGTCCCTGCTGCTGATGGCGGGGGGGATCGCGGCCGAGCTGCTGATCGGCCTGACCCTTGGCGTGATCGCCGCGATCTTTCGCGGGCGGCCGCTGGATCAGGGGCTGATGGTGACCAGCTTCGTCGCCGTGTCCGCTCCGCAATTCGTGGTGGGGCTGCTGCTGCTCTATGTCTTCGCGGTGCAGCTGGGCTGGTTCCCCATCGGCGGGTATGGGACGGCGGCGCATCTGGTCCTTCCCGCGCTGACGCTTGGGATCATGGGGTCGGGCTGGTATTCGCGGATGATGCGGTCCTCGATGATCGAGGTGCTGCGTCAGGATTACATCCGCACCGCCCGCGCCAAGGGCCTGACGCGGGGCCGCGTGCTGTTCCACCACGCCCTGCCCAACGCCATCCTGCCGATCATCGCCATGATCGGCATCGACATCGGCATCTTCATGGGCGGGCTGGTCGTCGTGGAAAGCGTCTTCGGCTGGCCCGGCATCGGGCAACTGGCCTGGCAGGCGATCCAGCGCGTCGACATTCCGATCATCATGGGGGTCACGATGGTCTCCGCCACCGCCATCGTGCTGGGCAACCTGCTGGCCGACATCGTCACTCCCTTCATCGATCCGCGCATCAAGATGCGGTAAGTCCACCAACCGACAGGAAACATCATGAAAAAGCTGCTCTGTTCCTCTGCCCTGATCGCCGCGCTGGCCCTGCCCGCCCTGGCGCAGGATTATACCCCCGATCCGGCGGCCGTGCCCGGCGGCATGATCACCGTCACCTACAAGGACGACGTGGCGACCCTGGACCCGGCCATCGGCTATGACTGGCAGAACTGGTCGATGATCAAGTCGCTGTTCGACGGGCTGATGGACTATGTCCCCGGCACCACGGAACTGCGCCCCGGCCTGGCCGAAAGCTATGAGGTGTCCGAGGACGGCACCGTCTTCACCTTCACCCTGCGCCAGGGCGTGACCTTCCACAACGGCCGCGAGATGACGGCCGAGGACGTGAAGTACTCGCTGGACCGCGTCACCGACCCGGAAACCCAATCGCCCGGCGCGGGCTTCTTCGCCTCGATCGCGGGTTTCGACGCGGTCTCGGCGGGCGAGGCCGACAGCCTGTCGGGGGTCGAGGTCATGGACCCGCTGACCGTCCGCATCACCCTGTCGCGCCCCGATGCGACCTTCCTCCATGTCATGGCGCTGAACTTCGCCTCGGTCGTGCCGCAGGAGGCGGTCGAGGAGTTCGGCGCCGATTTCGGCAAGAACCCCGTCGGCACCGGCGCCTTCACCCTGGCGGAATGGACCATCGGCCAGCGCCTGACCTTCGAGAAGAACGCCGATTACTGGCGCGACGGCGTCCCCTATCTGGACGGCATCACCTTCGAGGTGGGCCAAGAGCCCATCGTGGCGCTGCTGCGCCTGCAGCAGGGCGAGGTCGACGTGCCCGGCGACGGCATCCCTCCGGCCAAGTTCCAGGAGGTGATGGATGATCCCGACCAGGCCGCGCGCGTGGTCGAGGGCGGCCAGCTGCACACCGGCTACATCACGCTGAACGTGGGCGTCGAACCCTTCGACCAGCTGGCCGTGCGCGAGGCCGTCAACATGGCCATCAACAAGGAGCGCATCGTCCAGGTCATCAACGGCCGCGCCGTGCCCGCCACACAGCCCCTGCCCCCCTCGATGCCCGCGTATACCGAGGGCTTCGCGGGCTTTGCCCATGACGTCGAAGGTGCGAAAGCCAAGCTGGCCGAGGCCGGGCTGGCGGACGGCTTCACCACCCAGCTTTACGTGATGAACACCGATCCGAACCCCCGCATCGCGCAGGCCATCCAGCAGGACCTGTCCCAGATCGGAATCGAGGTCGAGATCCGCAGCCTGGCGCAGGCCAACGTGATCGAGGCCGGCGGCGCCGGAGAGGCGCCGATGATCTGGTCGGGCGGCATGGCCTGGATCGCGGACTTTCCCGATCCGTCGAACTTCTACGGCCCGATCCTAGGCTGCGCGGGGGCGGGCGACGGCGGCTGGAACTGGTCCAAGTTCTGCGACGAGGCGATCGACGCCAAGGCCACCGAGGCCGACAGCTTCACCGACCCCGCCTCGCCCGAGCGGCTGGAGCTGTGGTCGCAGGTCTATCAGGACGTGATGGCCCAGGCCCCCTGGGTGCCGGTCTTCAACGAACAGCGCTACACGATGAAGTCGGCGCGCATGGGCGGCGAGGACGCGCTCTATGTCGATCCGGTCTCGATCCCGGTGAACTACGACTATGTCTACGTGACCGAGTAACCCCATGTGCAAGCAGTGCGACTATACGATCCACGGCGCGCAGCATCACTTTGGCTGGGACAATTCCATCGCCCCGGTCCAGACCGTCGCGCCGGGATCGACGATCCTGTTCCAGTGCCAGGATTCCTCGGCGGGCCAGCTTGGCCCGTCCTCCAGCGTCGCCGACGTGGTGGCGCTGGATTTCGGCAAGATCAACCCCGTGTCCGGCCCCGTCTTCATCGAGGGGGCCGAGCCGGGCGATGCGCTGAAGATCACGCTGGATCACTTCGCGCCCCGCGAACAGGACGGATCGGCCTGGGGCTGGACGGCCAACATCCCGGGCTTCGGGCTGCTGGCGGACCAGTTCACCGACCCGGCGCTGACCATCTGGCGCTATGACGCCGCGACCTTGGCCCCCGCCTTGTGGGGCCAGCACGGGCGGGTGCCGCTGAAACCCTTCACCGGGACCATCGGCGTGGCGCAGGCCGAGCCGGGGCTGCATTCCATCGTCCCGCCCCGCCGCACGGGCGGCAATCTGGACATCCGCGACATCGCCACGGGCACGGTCCTCTACCTGCCGGTCGAGGTCGCGGGGGCGCTCTTCTCCGTGGGCGACACCCATGCGGCGCAGGGTGACGGAGAGGTCTGCGGCACCGCCATCGAAAGCCCGATGGATGTCACCCTGACGCTGGATCTGGTCAAGGGCGCGAACCTGAAGATGCCGCGCTTTAACACGCCCGGCCCCGTGACCCGGCATCTGGATGCCAAGGGATATGAGGTGACGACCGGGATCGGTCCCGACCTGATGACCGGGGCGCGGCAGGCGGTGGAACAGATGGTCGATCTGCTCTGTGCGCAGCACGGGATGGCGGCCGTCGATGCCTATATGCTGGTCTCCACCTGCGGCGACCTGCGCATCTCGGAGATCGTGGACATGCCCAACTGGGTCGTGTCCTTCTATTTCCCGCGCGCGGTCTTCGAATGACCGACACGCCGCTTCTGTCGGTGCAGGGGCTGACCGTGTCGGTCCGGGACCGGGGGGTGCTGCGCCCCCTGGTCCAGGATCTCAGCTTCGATCTGCGGGCGGGCGAGGTGCTGGCCATCGCGGGCGAAAGCGGCTCGGGGAAATCCATCACCTCCCTGGCGCTGATGGGGCTGTTGCCGCCGAACGTCGCGGTCACCTCGGGCCGGATGGTGCTGGACGGCACCGATCTGGCGAGCCTGCCGGAATCCCAGATGCGGCCCCTGCGCGGCGCCAAGGTGGCGATGATCTTTCAGGAACCGATGACCTCGCTCAACCCGGTGCAGACCATCGGCACCCAGCTGGCCGAGGCGATCCGCGCCCATGATCCCGTCTCGCGCGGGCAGGCCCGGGCGGCGGCGGTGGGCGCGCTGCGGCAGGTCCGCATCTCGGAACCCGAACGGCGCATGGGGCAGTACCCGCACGAGCTGTCGGGCGGCATGCGCCAGCGGGTGATGATCGCCATGGCGCTGGCCCTGCGCCCGGCGCTGCTGATCGCGGACGAGCCCACCACCGCGCTGGACGTGACCGTGCAGCGCGAGGTGCTGGACCTGCTGCGCGACCTGCAGGGCCAGACCGGCACCGCCATCATCCTGATCACCCATGACATGGGCGTGGTGGCCGAAACGGCCGACCGCGTCGTGGTCATGCAGGCCGGCCGCCGGGTCGAGGAGGGCACCACCCCGCAGGTCTTCGCCGCGCCCCGCGCGGCCTATACCCGCGACCTGCTGGCCGCCGTGCCGCGCTTGGGCGCCGGGGCCCTGCGCGCCGCCCCGCCGCCGCCCGAGGCGCCCGTCCCCGTGGCCCGCCTGTCCGAGGCCAGCGTGCATTTCGACATCGGCGCGAACTTCCTCGGCCGCCCCACGCATCGCGTCCATGCGGCCCTGGGCGTCAGCTTCGACATCCGCCCCGGCGAGACCTTCGGCCTGGTCGGCGAAAGCGGCTGCGGCAAGTCCACCGTCGCCAAGGCGCTGGCCGGGCTGGTGCCCCATCAGGGCCGGATCGAGGTCGGGGGCCGCGCCCTGTCGGACCTGACCGCGCAGGGCCGGAAGGACATCTGCCGCGACATCCAGATGGTCTTCCAGGACCCGATGGCGGCGCTGGACCCGCGCATGAAGGTGGGCGACGCGGTGGCCGAGCCGCTGGTCATCCACCGCATCGGCACCCCTGCCGAACGCCGCGCCCTGACCGAGGACCTGTTCCGCCGCGTGGGCCTGACCCCCGACCAGATGTCGCGCTATCCCCACGAATTCAGCGGCGGCCAGCGCCAGCGCATCTGCGTGGCGCGCGCCCTGGCGCTGCGCCCCCGGCTGATCATCTGCGACGAAAGCGTGTCCGCGCTGGACGTGTCGGTGCAGGCCCGCGTGCTGGCCCTGCTGGAAGAGCTGAAGGCCCAGTCCGGCGTGTCCTACCTGTTCATCAGCCATGACATGGCCGTGGTCGAGAACATCGTCGACCGGCTGGCGGTGATGTATCTGGGCCAGATCGTCGAGATGGGCAGCCGCGACCAGATCTTCGGCAACCCGCAGCATCCCTATACGCGCCGCCTGCTGGACGCGGTGCCGATCCCCGACCCCGCCCGCCGGGGCCGCGCCCATCTGCGCCCGGCGGGCGAGATCCCCTCGCCCCTGCATCCCGTCGGCACCCCCCCGGCCCGGCACCGCCTGCACGACATCGGCCACGGCCATCTCGTCGCGCCCGAGGCTGCCTGACGCGCCCCTGCGCGGGACGCCCGTGACGCCGTGCGCCCCGGTCCCGGCCACGGCCTGCCGAGGCGCGCGGCAGGTCGATCGGGCCCGCCCTCCCCTCTTTGGCCCGCCTGCCTGAACGGGAGCGTCAGGCCGCCCGCTCCTCCTGCAATTGCAGGGCGGCGAAGCTTCGCCCGCCCTCCCGAAACCGTGCAGAACTTGCCGGAACAAACGGCAGACCAATCCGTTTACTGCCACCACAGGAGGCCGACATGGCAGACGACCGCGACGACGCCGTTCTTCCCCTGATCGAGGAGCGGCTGACGATCACCAAGGACCGCCGGATGACCGGGCGAGTGCGCGTCAGCACCACGACCGAGACCGTCGACAGCAGCTTGCCCGTCGAACTGTCGGGCACCGAGGTGCATGTCGTCCGGGTGCCCATCGATCGCAGGATCGACACGGTTCCCGAGATCACCACCGAGGGCGAATTGACCATCGTCCCGGTGGTCGAGGAACGCATGGTGATGACGCGCGAACTCTACCTGCGCGAAGAGATCCACATCCGGCGCATCGACTTCCAGGACACCCAGGAAGTGCCCGTGTCGGTCAGGCGGCAGACTGCCCATGTTGAACATCTCGGTCCCGACGATGCCGGGACCGGCACGGCGCCTCTCCATTCAAAGGATGATCACGATGACCTATGACAACGAAACTTCGATGACCGGCGCAGCGAACCGCTCGGTTTCGGCCATGTTCGACAGCCGTGCGGAGGCGCAGGCCGCCGTCGACCGCCTGAAGGGCACCGGCGTCTCGGACAACCAGGTCCGCATGACCGAAGGCGCGACGGACACCGCCACCACCGGCCGTGCACCCGAGCAGGACAAGGGGTTCTGGGACAGCCTCAGCGACTTCTTCTTCCCCGACGAGGATCGCTACACCTATGCCGAGGGCCTGTCCCGCGGCGGTTGCCTGGTGACGGTGTCGAACCTCACCTCGGCGGAATACGACATGGTGCTGGACATCCTGGATGACGAGGGCACCATCGATCTGGACGCCCGCGAGGCCGACTGGCGCTCGGAAGGCTGGGGCGGCTACGAATCCAGCCCCTATGCCGCAGGCGGCATGGCGGCCGACACCGGCCGCGCGCCCGCGACCACCGACCAGGACAGCATCCCGGTCGTGGAAGAGCAGCTGACCATCGGCAAGCGCGACACCAGCCACGGCCGCGTCCGCGTCCGCGCCTATACGGTCGAGGAACCCGTCAGCGAGACGGTCAACCTGCGCGAGGAGCGGGTCGAGCTGGAGCGTCGTCCCGTCGACCGCGCCGTAACCGGCACCGAGGCGGCCTTCCAGGACCGCACCATCGAGGCCGAGGAATATGCGGAAGAAGCCGTCGTCTCCAAGGAGGCCCGCGTGGTCGAGGAGATCGCCCTGCGCAAGGTCAGCGACACGCATCAGGAAACCGTGTCCGACACGGTCCGCCACACCGAGGTCGAGGTCGAGGATGACCGCACCGCCGCAGACCGCACCGGCCTGAACCCGACGCGCAAGTAAGCGTCGCGGGGCGCCCGGGGGAACCGGGCGCATCCGGTCCGAACGACCCCCGGCGGGCATCTGCCTGCCGGGGGTTTCTCCATGCCGAACGCCGCCGGCCCGAAGGCCGCCGCAGCGTCCTCAGCCGTCGATCATCTGCCGCATCCGGCGCAGCACCACCGCGATGTCCAGCGGCTTTTCATAGCGCGTCGCCTGCCGCAGCCGGGTGGGCAGCACCAGATCGTCGTAGCCCGTGGTGAAGACGAAGGGCACCTGCCGGTCCATCAGCATGTCCGCGACCGGAAAGACCGTGCTGCCCTGCAGGTTCACGTCCAGGATCGCCCCGTCGATGGGTCGCCCCGAGGCGACCAGGTCCAGCGCATCCTCCAGCGATCCGACCGGCCCAAGGACATCGGCCCCGGCATCGCGCAGTTCCGTCTCCAGCTCGCAGGCCAGCAGGTACTCGTCCTCGACGATCAGGATGGTGCGGTGGCGCAGGTCAGGCATGGGGTTCCCCCGGGCCGGCGCTGGCCGAGACGGGCAGCGAGATCGTGCAATGCACCCCCTCGGGGCCCAGGTCGTAATAGGTGCGGGCGTTCAGCTGATAGGGCAAGGCCCGCTCGATCAGCTCGCGCCCCTGGCCGGGATGGGCCGGGGGCGTGCCCGGGGGCGGCATGGTCACGCCCGTCTCGCGCCAGTCGATATGCAGCCAGGGCCGCGCCCCCTCGCCCGAGGGGTCCAGTGACCAGCGCACGTCCAGCCGCCCTTGCGGCTGGCCGAGCGCGCCGTACTTGACGGCGTTGGTCGCCAGCTCGTGCAGCGCCATCGCCAGCGTCTGCACGGTCGAGGACCGCAGCCGGATGCCCGGCGGCCCGCGCAGGGTCAGGCGCTCGCACTCGCCGCACATCGCGGCCAGCTCGGCGCGGATCAGCTCGTCGAAGGTCACGCGGTCGGGATCGGCCAGCCGCGACAGCAGCCCCTGCACGCGGGACAGCGCCGCCAGTCGGTCATGGAACCGGGCGCGGAAATCGGCCACGCCGTCGCTGCCGCGCGCCGTCTTGTCCGAGATCGCCCGGATCACCGCGATCAGGTTGCGGGTGCGGTGCTGCAGCTCCGCGACCAGCACCTCCTGCCCCTCCTGCAATTCCTTCAGCGCCTGCACGTCAGTCGAGGTGCCCAGCCATTCGCCGATGCGCCCCGCCTCGTTGCGCACAGGGACGGACCGCGAATGGTGCCAGATCCACGCCCCGTCCGAGGCCCGGCGGATCCGGTACTCGACATCCAGCAGGCCGCTTTTCGTCGCCGCGTCCCAGGCCCGCCGCACCTCGGCATGGTCGTCGGGATGGACGACCGCGTACCAGCCCGACCCGAAGCTGTCCTCGGGGCTCTGGCCGGTGAAGTCCAGCCATTGCGCGCTGACCCAGGTCCACAGGCCCTTGTCGCAGGCCCGCCAGACCAGCTGCGGGATCCCCTCGACCAGGCTCTTCAGCCGCGCCTTGCTGGCCTGCAGCGCATCGGCCGCCCGGTGGCGGTCGGTCATGTCCTGTCCGATCTTGAGGAAGCCCGTCGCCGCCGCCTCCGTGCCAAGGCGCGTCAGCGCGCCCTCGATGAAGACGCGGCTGCCGTCCTTGCGCAGATGCCAGCGGACCTCGGGCGCACGCCCCGTCGTCAGGGCCAGCCGCATCTCGGTGTCGGGGGCGCCCCGGTCGCGGTCCTCGGCGGTGAACAGCACGCGCGCATCCATGCCCACGGCCTCGGCGCGCGACCAGCCGAAAACGGCCTCGGCCCCCTCCCACCAGTCGGTGATGACGCCCTCGGGATCGGTGGTGAAGATCGCGTAGTCGCGCGCATTCTCGACGATCAGGGCCAGCCGTTCCTCGCGTTCGCGCAGGTCGGCCAGGGACCGCTTCTGCACGGTGATGTCATGGCCGATCCCGGCGATGCGCTGGACGCGGCCCTCCCTGTCGGTCAGCGGGAAATCGGTGTCGCGGATCCAGCGGGTGCCGCCGTCGCGCCCGTGGCGGATGCGGAACTCGTGCGTGACCTGCTCGCCCGCCTCGACCCGGGCGACATTCGCCAGCGTCCGCGCGCGGTCCTCGGGATGGACCAGCCCCAGCCAGGTCTGCAGCGTGGAATCCTGCACGAAGCTGTCCAGCTGGGCGCCATAGACCTCGGCAAAGGCCGGGCTGACATATTCGACCTGCCGCGAGCGGATGTTCCGGACCCAGATCACGTCGGGCGAGACCTCGGCGAACTGCCGGAACCGCGCCTCGCTGTCGCGCATCGCCTCCTGCGCGCGGGCATGCTCGACGGCGGACCAGGTCCGCTCGGCCACCTCGGTGATCAGGATCCGGTCCTCGGCGGTCCAGTGGCGCGGCGCGCTCTGCTGCACATAGAAGCAGGCGATCCAGCGTCCGTCCCGGACCAGCGGCACCGCGATCCCCGAGCGCATGCCGCCCAGCCCCTCGTAGATCGCGGCCAGCCCCTGCAGGCGCGGATCCAGGCGCGTGTCCTCGATGATCAGCGCCTCGCCCCGGCGGTACATGGCCAGCGCCGCCGCGCCGAAATCGCCCACCCGGCAGGTGCCCGCATGGCTGGCCATCACGCCGTCGGTCCAGTCGCCCTTCACGGTGAACAGCTGCCCCGTCTCGTCCAGCTGCCCGTAGCCGCAGCGCCCGACGCCCAGATGCTCGCCCACCAGCGCGCTGGTCGCC
Organism: Paracoccus liaowanqingii; assembly: GCF_004683865.2. Lineage (NCBI taxonomy): Bacteria > Pseudomonadati > Pseudomonadota > Alphaproteobacteria > Rhodobacterales > Paracoccaceae > Paracoccus > Paracoccus liaowanqingii. The sequence continues at coordinate 94,739 of NZ_CP040763.1, forward strand.
ACCATGATGCCCACCGGATCGACCACCGTGCGCAGCGCGTCGCTGAGCCGGAACAGGAAGGCCTGCCGCTCTTCCGAGGCGCGCAGCGCGGCCTCGGCCTCGGCCTGCGCCTGCGCCGCCTGCCGCGCGGCGGTGATGTCGCTGGCCGAGCCCAGCCATTCGGTGATCCGGCCCGCGTCGTCCAGGACGGGCACCGCCCGCGAGCGGGTCCAGCCCAGGGATCCGTCGCGGCGGATGACGCGGTGTTCCAGCTCGAACACCGCCTTGGCCGCGATGGCCTGGGCGATGGCCGCATAGACATGGGGCTGGTCGTCGGGATGGATATAGCGGTCCAGCCAGGTCCCGCCGGGCGCGCTGGTGTCGGGCAGGAAGGCCTTTCCCTCCAGCTGGCGCATCTGGGACCAGTCGGGGCTCATCCGGTAGATCGCGTCGGACCGGGCCAGGGCAAAGGCCCGGAACAGCGCCTCGCTGTCGCGCAGACGGTCCTCGGCCTGCTTGCGCAGGGTCACGTCGCTGGCGGCGCCGAACCATTCCAGGATCTCGCCCTGAGCGTCCAGGATCGGCACCGCGCGGGATTGCGCCCATCCGATGCTGCCATCCAGCTGCCGCACCCGGTGTTCCAGCTGGAAGATGCCCTTGCGCGCGATCGCCTCGTTGATCGCCAGCAAGGCCACCGGGTGATCCTCGGGCGGCAGGTAGTCGCGCAGCCAGTCGATGCTGGGGCTGACCGTGTCAGGAATGAAATCGCCGCCCACCAGCGCGCGCAATTCGCTCATGTCGGCACTCATGCTGTAGAAGACGTCCGAACTGGCGCGGGCCAGCGCGGTCAGCCGCTCGTCGCTGATCACGCGGCGCTGTTCGGCCGAGGTCAGGGCCAGCGCCATGTGCCGCACCAGCGCGGCAAAGCGGGCCAGGCTTTTCAGAAGCCGCGCATCCTCGGCCTCGAACCCCACCCCCGCGCCGTGGCGGAAGGCCCAGACCAAGCCCACCTGCGCGCCGCCCACCGCAAAGGGTGCCAGCAGCGCCTCGGCCGGGCCGGGCGGCAGGGTCGGGAAGGCGCGCTGCGGGGCGCCGATCAGCAGGACGGGATCGCGCGCCAGACGGTCGGCGCAGGCGCCGTCGGGCGGCGGCATGGTCCCATCCAGATGCGGCGCCCACAGCCCCGCAGCGGCGATCCAGCGCAGGCCCATCCCGGCGGGCTCCTGCAGGGTGATCCCGGCGGATCCGGCGCCGGTCAGGCGCAGGACGGTCCGGGACAGCTGGTGCAGCACGCCCGCGGGCCCGTCGCTCAGCGCATCGGACAGCGCGGCCAGCGCCAGCGTCTCGGCCTTGTAGTCGGGTTTGCGCGACGGGCGCTGGTCCAGCGCGCCGGTGATGACGATGTCCGCAAAGCCTGGGGTGACGGGATTACCGGTCATGACTGACGCAGCCCTTCCTGAACCTTCCCGTCCGTGATCGCGCATATGGCCTGCAAAAGCCACCGATTCCGTACAAGGGCGTACACTGCCGCCCCTCCGCGCCCCGCCCTCCCGCCCCCGGCAAGGGGGGTCGCCGCGCCGCAATCCGCGCGGCATCGGTCTGGCCGGGCGCCGCTGTCATCCGGACGGATCGAAGCGGTCGATGCGGAAACCGTCATGAAGATCGGTCGCGCCCGGCCCCAAGCTGCTCGCCAGCAGCGCCACGGCCGAGGCGCCGTCCAGTGGCTCGTCGGTGGGTCCGGTCCAGTTCACGGCAATGACCGGGCCGGTCGCATGGTCCCGCAGCCAGCGGCCCAGTTCCGCGATCTCGTCCGGCGTCAGGAAATACAGCACCTCGGACAGCACGACCAGATCGGGGCGCAGCCGGGGCAGGTCCTGCGGGGCCGCACCCTCGATCACGGTGACCTGCGCCAAGGGGGCCAGCGCCCGCCGCGCCGACCCGATCGCGGCGGGGATGCAGTCCATCACCGTCAGCCGGGTGCAGCGCGGGGCCAGCTGCCCCGCGAAGGTGCCGTTGCCGCAGCCGATCTCCAGCGCCTCGAGGAAGGGACCGGGGCCAAGCGCCGACAGCGTGGCTGCGTATTTGCCCGCCTCGTAGGCACTGGTGCGGTGGTCCCACGGGTCGTCGCTGGCCTGATAGAGCCGCGTCAGATGATCCAGCGTGTCCTTACGGGGCAATGACGATCTCCGGATGGGTCAGGAAATGGGCCTGGTGCGCCTCGGTCATGACGAAGCCCTCCGGGTCGTCGTCGATCAGCGCGGTCATCTGCGTGCGGTGGCAGGCCAGCGCCCGGGCCTTGGCCGCCCGCGCCGGGTCCGAGGCCGCGATCAGCCGCGCCGGGGCCCGCAGGTCGGTGAAGCGGCCCCAGACCGGATAGAAGGCCAGCGCGAGGTCGGGCCGGGCGGCGGCGATCCGGGCGGCCAGCCGCGCGACCTGCTGGTGGTCGACATGCGGATCCTCGACCCAGCTAGCCAGCAGCAGCGCGCCCTGCGGAATCAGCCGCCCGATCCGGGCCGCTGTTTCCGCATCGTCCGGGGCGCCGCAATCGGGATGGCCCAGCCAGGTCACCGTCGCGCGGGGGGCCAGGATCTGGACGGCGGCGTCCAGCTCGTCGTGCCGCGTCTGTGCCAGCCGCGCCGCAGGCCAGGCGCGAGAGCCGGGATGCGACCGCGCGCCATCCGTCACGCAGATCACGTGGCAGGGCGTGCCGCGTGCCGCGGCATCGAACAGCAGCGCCCCGCAGCCCAAGGTCTCGTCATCGGGATGGGGCGCCAGCACGACCAGCACGCGGCCGCCCAGCAGGGCCGGCACGTCGACCGGGGTCGCGGTGGCCGCGACATGATCCAGAAAGCCGCTCATCCGACCCACCGCGCGCGCAGCTCCGGATCGGCCAGGATGCGCGTCACTGAGGCCAAAGCCAGCGCATCCGGCCCCGCCTGCCGCAGATAGAGGCTGAGGTCGCGGCGCACCCGGTCGGCGGGATGCGCCGTCGCGAAGGAGGCCGCGCCAAGCGCCTGGTCCATCTCGGCCAGCAGCGCCACGGCCTGGTCGGCGGTAACCAGCCGCGCCAGGATCGCCGCCTCGGCATCCGCGGGCAGGGCATCCGCGCGCTCGATCCGGCAGGCGGCCTGCGCCAGCCACAGCCGCACCGTCTCGCAGCCGGTGATCATGCGGTGCAGGCGCATGGCCTGCAGCGGCGCGTCCTGCTGGCCGCGCGCGGTCAGCTGGTCGGCGGTCATCGCGGTCAGCGCCCGCATCGCGCCCAGCTGCACGGCGGCATAGCGCCAGACGCCGCCATGGAAATGCGGCTCGGTCATGTAGGCGTCGGGCGGGCCCAGCTGGACGGCGTCGGCCAGCGCCAGCCCCTCCAGATCGCAGCGGCCCGAGGCGGTGGCCTTCATCCCCGACACCTGCCATTCGCCGGGGAAAAGCCGCCCCGCCAGCTGGTCGCGGCGAAACATCAGCAGGTGCAGCCCCCGATCGGACCGGGCGGTGACGATCATCCGGTCCAGCACGTCAGCACCGCTGGCGAACAGCTTCTGCCCGTGCAAGGTGCCGCCCTCCAGCCGGGCGGGGTCGGGACCGTCGGCCCCCCAGATGCCGTGCAGCAGCCCCTGCCGGACCGCGTCCCGCGGGCCGTCGTGCAGATACAGCAGCTTGACCGCGTTCACATGGCCCTCGAAGATGCGGCCTGCCGACAGGTTGGCCCGGCCCATCCGCGACAGCGCGTCCAGCAGCCGCAGCGGATCGGGGGCGTTGTGGGCCAGCGCCAGACACTCGGCCAGCAGGCCGCTGCCCCGCAGCGCCGCCGCCAGCCCGGGCCCCGAGGGACCGTCCGCGCCGTCCCGGGGGGCCTCGGCCAGCAACCGCTCCGCCTGCGCGATGGGGCAGGTCATTCGGCCACCATCGGCGCGCGCAGGGCCCGCCAGGCCGCGAAATCGGGCCGCACCCGCCCCGCCAGCAGGTCCGACAGCTCGGCCAGCCCCGCCTCGAGGTCCGAGGCGCGCAGATGCTGCGCGGGCGCTAGGCTGCGGCAGGGATAGGTCGCCAGATCGCCCGCCAGCGCCTCGGCCCACAGCCGGCCCAGCAGTCCGGGCGGCAGCATCGCCTGATCGGCCAGCGGGTCGTGGTCCTGCATGCGGTGGCGCAGGCAGGCCGCCATGCCGCCATCCGCCCGGCCCTGCAGGCGGGCCGAGACGCGGGCCTGCATCTCGGAGACGTAGCGGACCGACAGACCATCGGCCTCGGCGCGATGGACCATGGCGCGGTCCTCGCTGTGATCCATGCGGGGCAGCCCGCCGACCGCCAGATAGCGGTCCGCCCGGATCGCCATCGAGGCGCCCGATTCCATGTAATGCGGACGCGGCGCGCCCAGGGGCTGGCGCCCGGCCATCTGGTCGATACAATGGCGGATCTGGTGCTGAAGGTCGGCATAGGCCTCTTCGACGCGAGTGATGCGGGCGCCCGAAGGGGTGGCCAGCACATGCGGCACCTCGCAGCTGATCGCGCCGCAGACCAGATCGGCGCCGCACTGCACGGCCTCCAGCGCGACGGCGATCCAGCGGGGCTGCGGCAGCGCGTCGGCATCGGTGGTCATCAGCAGCGCGCCGGGTCGGGCCGCCAGATCCATCGCCACCCGCCGTGCGCGGCCCGCGCTGGCCTCGGGCGTTTGGAAGGTGACGGTGCGGACCGACACCTCCAGCGCGGGATGGGTGAAGGCCCGGGCCACCGCGACGCTGGCATCGGTGCAGTTGTTGGCCAGGATCACCACGCCCACCGGCAAGGGCGCCAGCCGCGCGGCCTCGGCCAGGGCGGCCAGCAGCGCGGGGATCCGGTCCGCCTCGTTGCGGACCGGGATGGCGACGGTGACATGCGTCAGGGGATCGGGCAAGCGCAGGCAGGGTGCGGTCAGGGGTGCGCCGTCCATCAATATACTCCGGGTCAATCCGGGGGCCAACCTTTCCCGGTGGGGGATGTTCCCGGCTAAATCGGCGCCGCCCGGGCGGCGGGCAGGACCCGGCGAAGATCAGCCGGTCGCGCGATGATCGAGGCGCCGCGGGCCTAGCCCGAGACGATGCTGCGCACCGCCTCGGCGGCCAGGGGGCCATGCGGCGGCGGAACTCCTCGGGGTCCCATTCGGACAGCGAGGCGGCGATGTGGATCGCGGCGACCGGGCGGCCCGCCGCATCGGGAATGGCCACGCCAAGCGCGACCTCGCCCATCAGGATCTGCTCCAGCGCCAGGGCATGGCCGTTCCGGCGCGCCTGCGCGATCTGGTCGCGGATGGCTGCGGGGTCGGTCAGGGTGCGGGGCGTCAGCTGCGGGTGGCGCGCCCCTTCCAGCAGCGCCGCGACCTCGGGTTCGGGCAGCAGCGCCATCACCGCCCAGCCCCCCGAGGTGCAGGCGGTGGGCACGCTGTTGCCGACCAGCGTGGCGAAGAAGCTCTCGCGCTTGCTCTGCATGCGGGCGGCATAGACCATGCGCGGGCCGTCGAACAGCGACAGGTCGATGCGCTCGCGCACGTTGCGGCGCAGCTCCAGCAGGATCGGGCTGGCGCGGCGCACCAGCGGGTTCATCCGCAGGTAGTCATGCGTCAGGTCCAGCACCGGCAGGTCCAGCCGGAAGCCGCGCCCGTCCTCGGCCAGGGTCAGGTATCCCAGCTTGCGGAAGGTGTGCACCAGGCGCTGCGCGGCGCTGCGGGTCAGCCCGGTGCGCGCGGCGATCTGGGTCAGGGTCAGCGCGCGGTCGGCGCCCTGGAACGCTTCCAGAACGCTCATTCCCCGGGCAAGCGACCGGACGAACAGGGCATCCTCTGCCTGCGGTCGTGCTGAAACCGGCTGATCGTCCGACACGGTCATCTCCGGCGTTGACATCGTTAAAACTGCACCAATACACTCATCATGCAATGCAAGCGTATCGGATGGCAATACTTTATGGTGGCGTCCCCAGCCCTTGACCGATCCCCCCGCATCGCGCTGGCGGGCTTCGTGCATGAAAGCAATTCCTTTGCGCCCAGTGCGGCGGACATGGCGGCCTTCCTTCAGGGCGGCGGCTATCTGCCCTTGTGCCGGGGCGCGCAGATCCTGACGGGGGCGCGCGACGTGAACCTGCCGGTCGCGGGCGCCCTCGCCCATGCCGAGGCGCGGGGCTGGGATCTGGTGCCGCTGATCTGGGCGGGCGCCGTGCCCTCGGCCCCGGTCACGGCAGCCTGTTATCAGGACATCACCGACGAGATCATCGCCGGGCTGCGCCGGGCCGGGCCGCTGGACGGCGTGTTCCTGGACCTGCATGGCGCCATGATGGCCGAGGGCACGCCCGATGGCGAGGGCGCGCTGCTGGCCCGGATCCGGGCCGAGGTCAGGCCGGACGTGCCCGTCGTCGCGGCACTGGACCTGCACGGCAATCTCAGCGCGCAGATGGTCGGGGCCGCCGACCGGATGGTGGGGTTTCGCACCTATCCGCATGTCGACATGGCCGAGACGGGCCGCCGCGCGGCGGTCGAGCTGGACCGGCTGCTGGCCGGCGCGCCCAGCTTCACGGCGTTCCGGCAGCTGGATTTCCTGATCCCCATCGCCTGGCAGGCGACCGATGCGGACCCCGCCGCCGCGATCTATGCCCTGCTGGATCAGGCCGATGCCCAAGGCCTCTGCGCCTCGGTCTTCATGGGCTTTCCGGCGGCGGATTTCACCGATTGCCGCCCCTCGGTCATCGTTCACGCCGACAGCCAGGACCGCGCCGATGCCGCCGCCGACCGGATCGCGGAGGCGCTGCGCCAGGCCGAGCCCGCCTTCAACGGCCGCTCCTACGGCCCGGAGGCGGGCGTGGCCGAGGCGCAGCGCCTCGCGGCCAGCGCCCGCCGGCCCGTGGTCCTGGTCGACACGCAGGACAACCCCGGCGCGGGCGGCAATTCCGACACCACCGGCATGCTGCGCGCGCTGATCGACGCGGAGGCCCAAGCTGCCGCCATCGGCCTGATCTGCGACCCCGAGGCCGCCGCCGCCGCCCATGCGGCGGGCACGGGTGCGACGATCACCCTGCCCCTGGGCGGCCGGTCCAACATCCCCGGCGACGCGCCCCTGACCGCGACCTTCACGGTCGAGGCGCTGTCGGACGGCCGTTGCCACGCCACCGGCCCCTATTACGGCGGCGCGCATCTGCGGCTCGGGCCCTCGGCCTGCCTGCGGATCGGGGGCGTGCGGGTCGCCGTCGCCTCGGAGAAGGCGCAGATGGCCGACCGGCAGATGTTCCGTTTCCTGGGGATCGTGCCCGAGGATCAGGCGATCCTGGTCGTGAAAAGCTCGAACCATTTCCGCGCCGATTTCACCCCGATCGCGCAAGCCATCCTGACCTGCACCGCGCCCGGCCCCATGCCGATCAGCCCGGCCAGCCTGCCCTTTCGCCACCTCGCTCCCGGCCTCCGCCTTGAACCGGGCGGCGCCCCCTTCATCCCCCCCGCGCAAGGCTGACGCCAGATCGCCCCGCGGCCCCGTTCAACAGAGAGGACATCATGTTCAACCGACCCAGCCTAGCCTTCAAGACGGCAACCTTCGTCACCGCGGCCCTTCTGGGGACCACGATGCTGTCCGGCGCGGCCTTCGCGCAAAGCACCGTCAAGGCGGTGATGCATTCCGGCCTGCGCGTGCTGGACCCGGTGATCACCACCGCGCACATCACCCGCAACCACGCCTACATGATCTATGACGTGCTGATCGCGCAGGACAGCGCGTTCCAGCCGCAGCCGCAGATGGCCGACTGGACCGTCTCGGACGACATGCTGACCTATACCTTCACCCTGCGCGATGGGCTGACCTTCCATGACGGCGCCCCGGTGACCGCCGCCGATGCGGTCGCCTCGCTGAACCGGTGGGGCCAGAAGGATGCGGGCGGGCAGGTCATCATGGACCGCACCGCCAGCCTGATGGCCACCGACGACACGACGATCACCTGGACCCTGACCGAGCCCTTCGTGCCGATGCTGGACGTGCTGTCCAAGCAGTCCGCCCTGCCCCCCTTCATCATGCCCGCCCGCATCGCCGAGACCTCGGCCGACGAGGCGATCACGGAATATGTGGGCTCGGGCCCCTTCCGCTTCGTCGAGGCCGAGTTCCAGCCCGGCCTGATGGTCGTCTACGAGAAGTTCGACGACTATGTCCCGCGCGACGAGCCCGCCGACTGGATGGCCGGGGGCAAGGTCGTGAACGTGGACCGCGTCGAATGGGTCAACATGCCCGACATCCAGACCGCCGTGAACGCGCTGTCGGGCGGCGAGGTCGACTATGTCGAGGCGATGCAGGTCGACCTGATCCCGCTGCTGGAGGGCGATCCGAACGTGGTGGTCGAGACCCGCGAGCCGACCGGCATGCAGACCATGACCCGCATGAACTTCCTGCACCCGCCCTTCGACAACCAGCAGGTCCGCCAGGCGGCGCTGAAGGCGATCACGCAGGAACCGGTGCTGGCGGCCATGGTCGGCAACCCCGAATACTACTCGGTCTGCGGCGCGATCCTGGGCTGCGGCACGCCCTTGGCCAGCGACGCCCAGACCGAGACGCTGACGCAAGGCGGCGGCGCCGACGAGGCCCGCGCGCTGCTGGAGGAGGCGGGCTATGACGGCACCCCCGTCGTCCTGATGGCCCCCACCGACATGGTGGCCCTGGCCACGCAGCCGGTGGTCGTGTCGCAGATGCTGCGCGAGGCGGGCTTCGAGGTCGAGTTGCAGCCGATGGACTGGCAGACGCTGGTCACCCGGCGCGCCAGCCAGGCGGCCCCCGCCGAGGGCGGCTGGAACATCTTCATCACCAACTGGATGGTCCCCGAGATCTCGAACCCGATCTCGAACCCGATGCTGAACGGGCGCGGCAGCGACGCCTGGTTCGGCTGGCCCGAGGATGAGACGATCGAGGCCCTCAAGGAGGACTTCATCGACGCCGAGACGCCCGAGGCGCAGGTCGAAGTCGCCCAGCAGATCCAGACCCACGCGCTGGACAACGGCCTGCTGATCCCGCTTGGCCAGTACACCCTGCCCCAGGCCCGCCGCGCCACGATCACCGACATGATCCAGTCGCCGGTGCCGGTCTTCTGGGGCATGCAGAAGGCGGAATGATCCAAGCCGGGGGCGGCGGCCGTGCCGCCCCCGCCGTTCTTCGATCCGGAGGGTCGTGATGCTGGGCTATATCCTGCGACGCATTCTGGCGGTCATCCCGGTGATGCTGCTGGTCGCCGTCTTCGTCTTCCTGCTGCTGCGCCTGACCCCGGGCGATCCGGCCGCGATCATCGCGGGCGACATGGCCACGCCTGCGCAGCTGGAACGCATCCGCGAGGCGATGGGCCTGAACCAGCCGCTGCACATCCAGTTCGTGACCTGGGTGGGCCAGCTGCTGCGCGGCGATCTGGGCGTCTCGCTGATCTCGAACACGCCGGTGGCCACGATGGTCGCGGACCGGATCGGGCCGACCTTCTCCATCGCGATCCTGACGATCCTCATGTCGGTCGCCATGGCCGTGCCGATGGGCGTGCTGGCCGCGTGGAAGCACCGCAGCGCCGCCGATTACGCGGTGATGACCTTCTCGGTGCTGGGCTTCTCGGTGCCGGTCTTCGTGATCGGATACATCTTCATCCTGATCTTCTCGCTTCAGCTGGGCTGGTTCCCGGTGCAGGGCTACACGCCCATCGGGTCAGGCGTCGGGGCCTTCCTGTCGAACGCCTTCCTGCCCGCGCTGACGCTGTCCACGATCTACATCGCGCTGATCGCCCGGATGACGCGGGCCAACATGCTGGAGGTGCTGGGCGAGGATTACATCCGCACCGCCCGCGCCAAGGGCGCCCCCGAACGCACCGTGCTGTTCCGCCATGCGCTCAAGAACGCCGCCGTGCCGATCCTGACGGTCATCGGATCGGGCTTCGCGCTGCTGATCGGCGGCGTGGTGGTGACGGAAACCGTCTTCAACATCCCCGGCATCGGGCGCCTGACCGTCGATGCGATCCTGGCGCGCGACTATCCGGTCATCCAGGCGATGATCCTGCTGACCAGCTTTCTGTATGTGCTGGTGAACCTGCTGATCGACCTCAGCTACAGCTTCTTCGACCCAAGGATCCGGTACTGATGGCCCCCGTCCCCCAACCCACCTCGGCGATGCAGCCGATCCTGCGCGCGCTGCGCTTGCCGCAGTTCGGACTTGGCAGCAAGATCGCCGCCGTCGTGCTGGCGATCATCGTCGCGCTGACCCTGCTGGCGGGCTGGATCGCGCCGCATGATCCGCTGACCATGAACCCGATGGTGCGCCTGCAGGGCCCGATCGAGGGCTATCCGCTCGGCACCGACAACTATGGCCGCGACATCTTCAGCCGCGTGCTGATCGGCGGGCAGCTGTCCCTGATGATCGGCATCGCCACGGCGGTGGTGTCGGTGCTGCTGGGGCTGGTGATCGGCATGATTGCCGGGTTCTTCCGCACAGCGGATGCGATCATCATGCGGATGATGGACGCGCTGATGGCGATCCCGTCGATCCTGCTGGCCATCGCGCTGGTGGCGCTGAACGGCCCCTCGGTCGGATCGGTCATCGCGGCGATCACCATTCCGGAAATCCCCCGCGTCGTGCGCCTGGTCCGCGCCGTGATCCTGTCCGCGCGCGAGGAACCCTATGTCGAGGCCGCCATCGCGCTTGGTACCCCCATGCACAAGATCCTGATCCGCCATCTGGTCCCCAACACCACCGCGCCGCTGATCGTGCAGGGCACCTATATCCTGGCCTCGGCCATCCTGACCGAGGCGATCCTGTCCTTCCTGGGCGCCGGCGTCAGCACCGAGACCCCCACCTGGGGCAACATCATGGCCGAGGGGCGGCTATTCTTCCGCATCAAGCCGGAACTGATCCTCTATCCCGGGATCGCGCTGTCGCTGTGCATCCTGTCGATCAACCTTCTGGGCGATGCGGCGCGCGACATGCTGGACCCGCGCCTGAAGAAACGGGCGGGGTAAGGCCATGCTGTTCAAGACACGCAATTTCGACGATGCGCCCGTGGTGCTCGAGGCCAGGAACCTGACCGTCAGCCTGCCCGACACCAAGGGCGACCCGAAGGTGCTGAAATCCATCGACGTGACGATCCGCGCGTCCGAGACCGTCTGCCTGGTGGGCGAGTCCGGCTCGGGCAAGTCGGTCACCTCACTGGCGATCATGGGGCTTCTGCCCGAGGCGCTGAAGGTCGCATCCGGCACCATCCACCTGCAGGGCCGCGACCTGCTGCCGCTGTCCCAGGCCCAGATGCGGGAACTGCGCGCCGCCCGCGTGGCGATGATCTTTCAGGAGCCGATGACCGCGCTGAACCCCGTCCTGCGCGTCGGCGACCAGATCATGGAGGTGATGGAGCTGCACACCGCGCTGCCCGCCGCCGAACGCCGCAAGCGCGCGCTGGCGATCATGGAACAGGTGCATCTGCCCGACGTGCCGCGCATCTTCGCCTCGTATCCGCACCAGCTGTCGGGCGGGCAGCGCCAGCGGATCATGATCGCGATGGCCCTGGTGCTGGAGCCCGTCCTGCTGATCGCGGACGAGCCCACCACCGCGCTCGACGTGACCACGCAGAAGCAGATCCTGGCCCTGATCGACGAATTGCAGCAGGACCACGGCACGGCGGTGCTGTTCATCACCCATGACATGGGCGTGGTCGCGGAAATCGCCGACACCGTCTATGTGATGAAGCACGGCGAGATCGTGGAATCGGGCGCGGTGGAAACCCTGCTGCGCGCGCCCCAGGCTGACTACACCCGCGCGCTCCTGGCCGCCGTGCCCAGCCTGTCGCCCCGCGCGGCGCGGGCGGGTGCGGATGATGCCGTCCTGCGGGTCGAGAAGCTGAACAAGGTCTATGGCGGCGGCGGCATCCTGAAGAAGCTGCCCACGGCGCACGCCGCCAAGGACGTGACCTTCACCCTGTCGCGCGGCCAGACGCTTGGCATCGTGGGCGAATCCGGCTCGGGCAAGTCCACCGTGGCGCGCTGCATCATGCGGCTGATCGACCCGACCTCGGGGCGGATCCTCTTGGACGACACCGACATCGCGACCCTCACGCGCGGCGGCCTGCGCCCGCATCGCCAGAAGCTGCAGGTGGTGTTCCAGGACCCGATGCGGTCGCTGAACCCGCGCTGGACCATCGCCGACAGCCTGATCGAGGGGCCGCTGAACTATGGCACCTCGCGCAAGGACGCCCTGGCCGAGGCCGCGCGCCTGATGCAGGTGGTGGGCCTGCCCACCGACGCGCTGGCGCGCTATCCGCACCAGTTCTCGGGCGGGCAGCGCCAGCGCATCGCCATCGCGCGGGCGGTGATGATGCGCCCCGACGTGCTGGTGGCGGACGAGGCCGTGTCGGCGCTGGACGTGTCGGTGCAGGCGCAGGTGCTGGACCTGCTGGACCAGCTGCAGCGCGATCTGGGCATCGCCATCGTCTTCATCACCCATGATCTGCGCGTCGCCGCCCAGATCTGCGACGAGGTGCTGGTCATGCAGCGCGGCGCCGTGGTCGAACACGGCCCCGCCGCCCAGGTGCTGGCCGCCCCCGCCCATGCCTATACCCGCGCCCTGATCGACGCCGCCCCCGGCCGGTCCTGGGACTTCCACAACTTCCGAGAGATGCGAGACCCCTCCCATGCCGAACCTGCCTGAGATCGACGCCGCCACCCCCGAGCTGACCGCGATCTTCCGCGACCTGCACGCCCATCCCGAGATCGGCATGGAGGAGGTCCGCACCAGCGCCATCGTCGCGGCACGCCTGCGCGAATGGGGCGTGGACGAGGTGCACGAGGGCGTGGGCCGGACCGGCGTCGTGGGCATCCTGCGCGGGCGCGGTCAGGGCAACCGCCGCGTCGGCCTGCGCGCCGACATGGACGCGCTGCCGATCCATGAGGCGACCGGGCTTTCCCATGCATCCACGAACGCGGGCAGGATGCATGCCTGCGGCCATGACGGGCACACCACGATGCTCTTGGGCGCCGCGCAATACCTGGCCGCCAGCCGCAACTTCGACGGCACCGCCGTCTTCATCTTCCAGCCCGCCGAGGAGGGTCTGGGCGGCGCCCGCGCGATGATCGCGGACGGGCTGTTCCAGCGCTTTCCGGTCGACGAGGTCTACGGCATGCACAACCAGCCCACCGGAGAGCTGGGCCGCGCGAGCCTGTGCAAGGGGGCGGCCATGGCGGGAGCGTCCTTCTTCGACATCACCGTGACCGGCAAGGGCAGCCATGCCGCCATGCCCCACCAGTCGCGCGACGCGCTGGTGATCGCCAGCGGTCTGGTGGGCCAGTTCCAGACGATCCTGGGCCGCAACATCGCGCCCCTGGACCAGGCCGTGCTGTCGGTGACCCAGATCCATGCGGGCAGCGCCTATAACGTTGTGCCGGAAGCCGCGACGCTGGCCGGCACCATCCGTTTCTTCAAGCCCGAGGTCCGCGACCTGATGCAGGCCCGCGTGCGCGCGATCTGCGACGGCGCCGCGCTGGCCCATGACGTGACCATCGACGTCCAGTTCCGCGAGATCTTCGACGTGCTGGTGAACGATGCCGACCTGTCGGACGCCTGGACCCAGGCCGCCGCCGACGTGGTGGGCCCCGACAATGTCGCCGATCAGGACCCCGTCGCCGGGTCCGAGGATTTCGCCGACATGCTGCAGCTGGTCCCCGGCGCCTATGGCAATGTGGGCCACGGCGGCACCGTGCCGCTGCACAATCCGGGCTTCGTGCTGGACGAGGGGATCCTGCCCATCGGCGCCTCGATCTATGCCCGGCTGATCGAACGCCGCCTGCCGGTGGCCGCATGAGCGCGACCGCCCTGCCCTTCGACACCGATCAGATGCTGGCAGGCCTGCGCCCCTGGGTCGAATGCGAAAGCCCCACCTGGGACGCGGGCGCCGTCACCCGCATGATGAACCTGGCCGCGCGCGACCTGGCCCAGATCGGCGCGGCGGTGCAGGTGATCCCCGGCACCAAGGGCTTCGGCACCTCGATCCGCGCCAGCTTTCCCCATCCCGGCCAGGGGCGGCCCGGCATCCTCGTCTCGGGCCATCTGGACACCGTCCACCCGATCGGCACGCTGGACAGGCTGCCCTTCCGGGTCGAGGACGGGCGCGCCTACGGCCCCGGCATCATGGACATGAAGGGCGGCAACTACGTCTTTCTGGAGGCGATGCGCCAGATCGGCCGGGCGGGCCTGACCACCCCCTGCCCGTCACCTTCCTCTTCACCCCCGACGAGGAGGTGGGCACCCCCGCCACCCGCGGGCTGATCGAGGAGGCCGCGCGCGGCCAGCGCGCCGTCCTGCTGCCCGAGCCCGCATCCCCCGATGGCGGCGCGGTGATCGGCCGCTATGCCATCGCGCGCTTCGACCTCTTGAGCGAGGGACGCCCCAGCCATGCGGGCTGGGCGCTGAAAGACGGGCGCTCGGCCATCGCCGCCATGGCGCGGCGCATCCTGCAGATCGAGGCGATGACGACCGAGGACTGCACCTTTTCCGTGGGCGTCATCCATGCCGGGCAATGGGTGAACTGCGTGTCTTCGACCTGCCGGGCCGAGGTCCTGTCCATGGCCAAGACGCAAGGCGATCTGGACCGGGGCGTCGCCGCCCTGCTGGCGCTTCAGGGGCCCGAGGACGGGGTCGAGTTCACCGTGACGCGCGGCGTGACCCGCCCGGTCTGGGAACCGCAGCCCGGCACGATGGCGCTTTACGATCTGGCGCGCGAGGTCTCGGCAGAGATCGGGTTCGACCTCTCCGCCGGCAGCGCGGGCGGCGGATCGGACGGCAACTTCACCGGCGCGATGGGCGTGCCCACGCTGGATTCCATCGGCGTGCGCGGGCGCGGCCTGCACACGCTGGACGAACATATCCTGACCTCCAGCCTGACCGAGCGCGCGCGCCTGGCCGCCGGCCTGCTGACCCGGATCACCTGACCGACGCCCTGACCCCCGAAGGACCCCACCGCCCATGACCGGACTGAACGAGCTGACCGCCGCCCAGATGACCGAGGGCTTCGCCGCCCGCACCCTGTCGCCCGTCGAGGTGACGCGCGACGTGCTGGCCCAAATAGCGCGCTGCGAGCCGCAGCTGCACGGCATGTGGACGGTGGATCCCGGGGTGGCGATGGCCGCGGCTCAGGCCTCCGAGGCGCGCTGGAAGGACGGCCACCAGATCACCTGCAACGGCGTCTCGCTGGACGGGGTGCCGATCACGATCAAGGAGAACATCGCCACCGAGGGCGTGCCGATGCCCCTGGGTACGCGGGTCAGCGACATGACCCCGCGT
Organism: Paracoccus liaowanqingii; assembly: GCF_004683865.2. Taxonomy (NCBI): domain Bacteria; kingdom Pseudomonadati; phylum Pseudomonadota; class Alphaproteobacteria; order Rhodobacterales; family Paracoccaceae; genus Paracoccus; species Paracoccus liaowanqingii. The sequence goes on from NZ_CP040763.1 coordinate 110,002, forward strand.
CCGGCCGACGCGCCGCCCGCCGCCCGGATGCGCGCGGCGGGGGCGGTCTTTCTGGGCCGCACGACCATGCCCGATTTCGGGATGCTCTCCTCGGGCTTGTCCAGCTTTCACCAACTGGCGCGCAATCCGTGGAACCCGGCGATGAACCCGGGCGGCTCCAGCGCCGGGGCGGGGGTCGCGGGGGCGGCGGGATACGGGCCGATCCATCTGGGTACCGACATCGGCGGCTCGATCCGCCTGCCCGCCGCCTGGTGCGGGCTGGTGGGGCTGAAGCCCAGCCTGGGCCGCGTGCCGATCGACCCGCCCTTTATGGGCCGCGCGGCGGGGCCGATGACCCGGACGGCGCGCGACGCCGCCATGGCGATGGCCGTGCTGTCCCAGCCCGATTTCCGCGACCACATGGACCTGCCGCCGAACGCGATCGACTGGCTGGATCTGGACCGGGACCTGACCGGCCTCAGGATCGGGCTGCTGATGCAGGCCGGATGCGGCCTGCCGGTCGACGCGCAGGTCACCGATGCCGTCATCGATGCCGCGCGCCGCTTCGAGGCGACGGGCGCCCATGTCGACCCGCTGGACCCCTGGATGACGCCGGACCTGCTGCAGGCCCTGGACGATTTCTGGCGCACGCGGGGGGTCTGGACCTGCAGGCCCTGACGCCCGCGCAGCGCGACACGGTGCTGCCGGTGATCCGCCAATGGTCCGAATCCGGCCTGGGAAAGACCGGAGAGGAGGTCTATCGCGCCTATGCCGCCACGGTCGAGATCCGGCGCCTGACCGTCGCCGCGACCGCCCGCTTCGATCTGGTCCTGTCGCCCGTCTCGCCCAATGTCAGCTTTCCCGCCGAATGGGCCTATCCCGCCGACAATGACGTGGACCGCGCGATGGCCCATATCGGCTTCACCGCGCCCTTCAACATCAGCGAACAGCCCGCCATCTCGGTCCCCTGCGGGCAGGATGCGGCGGGCGTGCCCATCGGGTTGCAGATCGCGGGTCGCCGCTTCGACGATCTGGGCGTGCTGCGCGCCGCCCATGCGTGGCAGCGGATCGGCCCCGCCCCCCGGCCCTGGCCGTTCCAGGCCCCGTAAGGCGCCCTCAGCCCTCCGGCACGTCCCCGCCCAGGCTGTCGAAGAAGGCCGGGGCCTCGGCCAGGTAGCCCTCGGAGTAGCCGCCCTCGGACAGGGATCGCAGCGCGCGGTCCACGCCGCCCGCCGCATGGTTCTGCGCCGCCAGATCCTGCGTCATGTGCAGGTAGTAGGCCATGTCCTTGGCGGCATTCGACACGAAGAACCGCATCCGCGAGGTGTCGCCCTCCAGCAGGAAGGGGCCGATCCGGTCCAGCGCCGCGCCATAGCCCCCGCCCTGCGCCAGCGCATCGGTGAAGACCTGCGCGGGGATGCCCGCCTTGCGCGCGCAGGCCGCCGCCTCGCTGAGCAGCGTGGCCTGCCCGATCGAGACATAGTTGTGCAATAGCTTCAGCGTATGCCCCGCGCCCGGCCCGCCCGCATGGAAGATGTTCTCGGCAAAGGCCCCCAGCAGGGGCCGCATCCGCTCCAGCAGGTCGTCCTCGGCCCCGACCAGCAGGTTCAGCCGCCCCGCCTCGGCCTCCAGCGGCGTCCGGGTCATCGCGGCGTCCATGAAGCGCCCGCCCGCCTCCTCCGTCAGCCGCGCCAGGCGCGCGGTCGAACTGGGGATGGCGGTCGAGCAGTCGACGATCACGGTGCCGGGCCGGATCGCGGCCAGCATGCCCGCCGCGCCCAGCAGCACCTCCTCGACCTGCGGGCTGCCCGAGACGCACAGCACGATCACCTCGCTCTCGGCGGCCAGCTGCTGCCGGTCCGCGACACGGCGCGCGCCCAGATCCATCAGGTCCTGCACCGGCTGGTTGCCCGGATGATCCAGAAAGCCAAGCGGCCAGCCCTTCGCCGCCAGGTTCCGGGCGATGCCATGGCCCATCAAACCGACACCGACCAACCCCACCTTCATCTCGCCCATCCGTCCCTCGTCTTTCCCGCCCTTGATGCGGCCGTCCCTGTCTACGACGCCCGGACCGATCCGTCACCCCGCCCGGGCCGTCTGAACCGGTCCGTGCGCCTTTTGGGGGATGCGCGTTGCACCCAAGGCCCGCCTCTGCCACCTTCAAGGTCACCGGGCCGGTCCCGGACGCAGCCGCAAGGACCCATCATGAGCCTCGACGACCTGACGCAGATCGACAGCACGCGGATTTTCGTGAACGGCGCATGGGTGCGGCCCGCGGGCGGCGGCACCCTGCCGGTCACCGACCCCTCGGACGGGCTGGTCATCGGCCAGCTGGGGCGCGGCACCCCCGCCGATGTCGATGCCGCGATCGCCGCCGCCCGGGACGCGCTGGCGGGCGAATGGGGCCGCCTGACCGCCACCGCGCGCGGCCGGATCCTGATGCGGATGTCCGCGGAGGTCCTGACGCGCGCCGAGGATCTGGCCATGATCGAGACGCGCGACGTGGGCAAGCCGCTGAACCAGTCCCGCATCGACAGCGCGGCGCTGGCGCGCTACCTGGAATTCTACGCGGGCGCCGCCGACAAGCTGCACGGTACCACGATCCCCTATCAGGACGGCTTCACCGTCTATACCCTGCGCGAGCCGCATGGCGTCTGCGGCATCATCATCCCCTGGAACTATCCGATGCAGATCCTGGGCCGGGCGGTCGGCGCGGCGCTGGCGGCGGGCAACACGGTCGTGCTGAAACCCGCCGAGGATGCCTCGCTCTCCGCGCTGGTCTTCGCCGACATCGCCGCCAAGGCCGGGCTGCCGGCGGGCGTGCTGAACGTCGTCACGGGTCTGGGCGCCGAGGTGGGGGCCGCGCTGGCGGGCCATGCGGGGATCCATCACCTGTCCTTCACCGGCTCGGTCGCCACCGGCACCCGCATCCAGGAGGCGGCGGCCCGCAACGTCGTCCCCGTCACGCTGGAACTGGGCGGCAAGTCGCCCCATCTGGTCTTCGACGACGTCGATCTGGACATGGCGGTGCCGGTGCTGGTCGCCACCTGCCTGCAGAACGCGGGCCAGACCTGTTCGGCGGCCTCGCGCGTGCTGGTCCAGCGGGGCGTCTATGACGAGGTGCGGCGCCGGATGGCGGGCATCTATCAGGGGTTGGTCGCGGGCCCCGCGGTGGGCAGCCACGATCTGGGGCCCGTCGTCTCGGCCCGGCAGTGCCAGCTGGTGCAGGATTTCATCGACCTGGGCAAGCGCGAGCTGACCCTGGCCGCCGAGGGCCGGCTGCATCCCCATGCCGCCTCGGGCGGCCATTTCGTGCGCCCGACCCTGTTCGCCGAGGTCGCCCCCGACCACCCGCTGGCCCAGCAGGAGATCTTCGGCCCCGTGCAGGTGCTGATCCCCTTCGACGACGAGGCCCATGCCCTAGCCATCGCCAACGGCACCGATTACGGGCTGGTCGCGGGCATCTGGACCCGCGACGGCGCCCGCCAGCTGCGGCTGGCCCGCAAGCTGGACTGCGGCCAGGTCTTCGTGAACAACTACGGCGCTGGCGGCGGGGTGGAGCTGCCCTTCGGCGGGGTCGGCCGCTCGGGCCACGGGCGCGAGAAGGGCTTCGAGGCCCTGAACGGCTTCACCCGCATCAAGACGGTCACCATCCACCACGGCTGACGCGCGGGTTGGCGGGGTCAGTCCCCGGGCGCGGTCAATAGATCGCCGCCGGGGGCAGATCCCCCTCCCCCCGCGCCTTGGCAACCCCGCGCGCGCCCGCCACGACCATCGCCACGTCACTGCCGCCCACGATCAGCCGGTAGCCCAAGGCGCGCAGGTCTTCCCAATCGCGCCCCGCCCCGGTGATCGTGCCAAGCGGCATCCCGGCGGCTCCGGCCGCCGCCTCGATCCGCGCGATCAGGGCCTGCGGTTCGGGATCGGTCATCCGCTCCAGATGCCCGATCGAGGCCGCCAGGTCGTTCGGCCCGATGAAGACCATGTCCACCCCCGCGACCGCCATGATCGCGGTCAGGTTCCCGACCGACGGCCCCGTCTCGCATTGCACGATCAGCAGCAGCTCGTCCGCCGCCTCCGGCCCGTAGCCCGCCCGCGCGCCCCAGTCCGAGGCGCGCACCAGCGGCGCCGCATAGCCGCGCCGCCCCCGCGGGGGATAGAGGCAGGCGGCCGCGACATCGCGCGCCTGATCCCCGGTCTCGACCATCGGCACGATGATCGAGGTGAAGCCGCGATCCAGCACGCGCTTGAGCATCGTGTCCGACCCGTCGGGCACCCGCAGGATCACCTCGGCCCCGGCCGCGCGGGCGGCCCGCGCCACCGCGACCCAGTCCTCGATGTTGCCGCGCCCATGCTCGCCGTCGATCACCAGCACGTCCCAGCCATGCCGGGCCAGGATCTCGGCGATGTCGGGGCTGCCCAGCTGCAGCCAGGCGGCCTCGATCCGTTCGCCCTGCGCGATGCGCCGTTTCAGTCGGTTCATGAGCCCCTCCCCCGGGATGATGGACGCGCCGCCTACAGCGACATCTCGTCCCAGAACGCGGCGATGCGGCGGGCGTTCAGGGGCGACATCCAGCCGTGGCGTTCGAAATCGGCCCGCGCGCGGGCGTCGGTCAGGTGGCTGAGGAACAGCCGCCGGTCGGCATCGCGCTGCGTGGGGGTGCGGGTCTTGATGATCTCCAGGATGCGGCGCAGGCGCTCGACCCCGGGGCTGGGCGCGCCGTCCGGGGGCGCGGCCTCGGCCGCCTCGGTGCCGAAGTTCCCCTCCAGCGCGGCGCTCAGATAGCCGACCTTGCTTTTGACGTTCTGGCGCGTCTCGACATAGTCCAGCTTGGCCGCCACCTGCCCCTCGCCATGGGCGGACAGCCATTGCCGCGCCAGCCGGTCGCTGACCCCGAGCGCGCGCAGCCGGGCATAGACCGCGCCGTGCCGCACGCCCTCGCCATCGTCAATGTCCAGGATGGCCAGTTGCGGATTTTCCGCGATGCGGAAGCGGATCTGCGTGACCGCCCTGCCCTGCTTGCGGGTCTCGGCGCTCAGCATGATGTTGCTGGTCTTGTTCACCTCGGCCACGGCGGGCTTGATGATCTTGGCGTTGAGCTGCTTGAAGACCTCGTAATAGGCCGACCCCTCGACCCCCATCAGCCGCCGGAACAGGTCCAGATCCCACCAGCCCGTCGATCCAGTGCGCACGAAGCGATAGCAGTTCTCGTACAGCGCCAGCGCATGTCCCGAAGTGAAGCGGCGCTGGATGTTCAGGTTGATCAGCGCGAACATCTTGGGGTCGTGCAGCTTTTCCGCCAGCGCCGGGGAATAGGCGTATTCGCAGACCCCGCCCTTCAGCTTGGCATAGCTGAGCAGGCTGGACACGCCCCATTCCTGCTGGCCCTTCTCGTCCAGCATGTCCCATTCCGCCACCGTCTCGACCAGCCCGCGCAGCGACTGCTTCAGCGTGTCCATGTCGTTGCTGTTGTAGCCGATCATCAGGCACAGCGTGCGCGCGTCGATCTGGTGGCTGGGGCGGCTGGTCAGCGTGTCATAGGCGTTCAGCAGCAGGACGTTGGACAGCTTGCGCTGCAGCAGCGTCAGCTTGCCCGAGACATGGATCGCCGCCACATGCTTCTTGACCGCGCCCCGGCGAAGGGCGCCCGACAGCTGGTCGCGGGGAATCTCGTCCATGGCCTGTGCCCACCGGTTGCTGCGTCATTCTGGCCCAAAAGGCACCTGCGGACAATTGTTAAACAGGCACCTCAGGCTGCGGTCGGGCCGTCCCGGAACCGGGCACCTTTGGCCTCGCGCCGGGGCAAAAGGTATCCGTTTGCAGGACGGCGGATGCCGCAGAACCGGCCTTTCGGCGCCGAACCCGGCCCTTCCGGGCCCGTCCCGCGTCCGGACACCTCCCATCCCGCGAATCGGTCCCGACCTTCCTGCAGACGGGCACCCCTCCCCCCGCAAACGGGTGCCCCTGGTCCCGCAGATGGGTGCCTTTCGTGCAGCAACACATTGCCTTGAAACGCAAATTTCGACCTAAAGACTTTAAAGTCCCTAAAGACTCTACAACCTATATGCGGCCGCTTTCTTCCGATTCTGGAAGGTTTCGCGGCGAAACCGGGTCAACATGATTCACTTTCCGCTTTTCATGTGCGAGAGTTTCCCCCGAGACCTCCGAAACACGTCACATCGCAGCAGGACCGAGATGGCAGGCAAAGAGCCTCTTCCCCCCTATTTCAGCATCGACCCCGCCCGCGCCGCCAAGCGCCTGTCCGAGCCGATCGGCACCGCCCGATTCGCCAAGGCGGCGGCCTTCGCCGCGCGCGGACGGCAGGATCTGGCGGAACGCGGCTATGCCCCCGACGGGCGCAAGCGGTTGCGCCGCTTTTCGACCTGGGAGGTCTGCCGCTACCTGATCCCGGTCGCCACGGCCCATTTCCGGCGAGTGCTGCGCAAGTTCCCCGACCTGCCCCAAGGCACCGGCGAGGGCAATTCCAAGTGGTTCACTCTCGACGAGGTGCTGCGCCTGCGCGACCACTTCGCGACCGAGGGCGCGGCCGACCGCGAATACCGGCCCTGGCGTCCCAAGGGCCTGCCCGCCAAGACCATCGCGGTGGCCAACTTCAAGGGCGGCGTCGGCAAGACCTCGACCGCCGCGCATCTGGCCATGTCGGCGGCGCTCGATGGCTACAAGGTGCTGGTCATCGACCTGGACAGCCAAGGCAGCATGACCTCGATCATGGGCGGCCAGGTGCCCGACGAATGGTCCACCGCCTTCCCGCTGCTGGCCAAGGACTATGCGCTGGCCCTGCAGGGCGAGAACCGCGTCCGCGAGGCGGCGGGTCAGGCTCCCCTGCCCTTCGACGAGACGCTGACCGAGGCGCTCAAGATCGGCGCCCGCGACCTGATCCAGCCGACCCACTGGCCCAATATCGACCTGCTGGGCGCGCAGCTGAACCTCTATTGGGCGGAATTCCAGGTGCCGGTCTGGCGCATGGGCCTGCGCAGCTGGCCGCTGTGGGACGCGCTGGCCAACGGGCTCAGCCATGACGGCATCTTCGACGACTACGACCTGATCTTCCTCGATACGCCCCCCGCGCTCGGCTACCTGACGATCAACGCGCTGGCCGCGGCCGACATCCTGCTGGTGCCGCTTGGCGCGACCTTCCTGGAGTTCGACTCGACGGGGCGGTTCTTCGACATGCTCTATTCGACCTTCGCCAGCGTCGAGGATGGCGAGAACAAGGCGCGCCGCCGCGACGGGCTGCCCGAGATGCGCTTCGAATGGGACGCGGTGCGGGCCATCATCACCCGCTTCGAGGCCGGGCAGCAGACCGATCTGGCCAATGTCATCCAGGCTTATTTCGGGGATTTCATGACCACTTATCGCCAGGAACTGACCGCCATGGTCGGCCAGGCGGGCGAGCAGGTGAACGGCATCTACGAGGCCGATTACCGCGAGTTCAACCGCGACACCTATGTGCGCGGCCGCGAGACCTTCGACCGCACCTGGGCCGAGGTCAAGGAGCTGATCCTGGGCGCCTGGTGGCGCGATCTGCAGATGGCCGAGGCCGAGGGAAAGGACGGACAGGATGGTTAAGCGCAGGCGGCTGGAGACCCCCAGCAGCGACGATCTGAGCCGCATCGAGGAGGAGTTTCGCAGCGAAACCTTCGACCGACCCGCGACCGCCCGGGGCCTGGCGCCCATCGCGCAGGTGGCCGCCGACAGCGCCTCGCATGCCCAGGCCGACGGCACCGACATCCGCGCCGCCCGGGCCCGGACCGAGGCCGATGCCGCGCGTCTGCATGCCGCGCAGGCGCAGGGCCTGCTGATGACCGAGATCCCGCTGGAGCAGATCGATGCCGACGCGATGATCCGCGACCGCCTGACCATGGGCGAGGACGAGATGCTCGAGCTGCGCCATTCGATCGCCGCCCATGGGCTGCGGCTGCCGATCGAGGTGTTCGAGCTGCCGGGCGGCGACGGGGCAGGGCCGCGCTATGGGCTGTTGTCGGGCTATCGGCGCCTGCTGGCCACGCGCGGCCTGCTGGAGCTGACGCAGGCCGACAAATACCGGACCATCCGCGCCATCGTCCGACCACAGGAGGATAGCGGCAGCGCCTTCGTCTCGATGATCGAAGAGAACGAGGTCCGCGAGGAGCTGAGCCATTTCGAGCGCGGCCGCATCGCCGTCATTGCCGCCAATCACGGCGCCTTCGCCAATACCGAGGATGCGGTGGCCAAGCTGTTCGCCTCGGGATCCAAGGCCAAGCGGTCCAAGATCCGGTCCTTCGCGCTGATCTTCGAGGAGTTGGGCGACATGCTGGAGTTCCCCGAGGGACTGACCGAGCGGCGCGGGCTGCAGCTGGCCACGGCCCTGCGGCAGGGGGCCGAGGGCCGCCTGCGCACCGCCTTGTCCGAGCGTACGCCGAGCGACGCCGAGGAGGAGTGGCTGGCCATCGAGCCTGTCATCCGCGTCGAGGATGGCGGGGTCCGCGATCCGAGCCGGGGCGGGCGCCCGAAGAAGCTGCCGCCGGTGACCGGCTGGATCGACGACCGCACGCTGCGGACCTCCAGCGGGGTGACGATCCGCCGGGCGCAGGACAGCCGGGGCCATGTGATCCGGCTGGAGGGCGAGGTCCTGAACGGCGAGCTGATGGACAGCCTGATGCTGGAGCTCCGGGCCCTGCTGGAGCGCTGAGCGGTTTCGCCGCGAAACCATGGGCAGGCCGCTTGCCATCGCCCCAATGATGACCTACATTGATGGTCATCATCAGGAGGCTTGCCCATGCAGATCGCCATTGCCGAAGCCAAGGCGCAGTTCGCCGAGCTGATCCGCCGCGTCGAGGCCGGCGAAGAGGTCGAGCTGACCCGCTATGGCCGCCCCGTGGCCCGCCTGACCGCCGCCCAGACCCCGGGGCAGGGGCTGATCGGCTGCATGAGGGGCCGCTTCGTCGCGCCGGGGGCCGTCGACGAGGCCGACGAGGCGGTCGCGGCCCTCTTTGCCGACAGCTTGATCCCGCCCGCGTGAGGCTGCTTCTGGACACGCATATCCTGCTCTGGGCGATGCTGGACGACCCGCGCCTTGGGGCGGGCGCCCGCGCGGCGATGGACGGGGCCGAGGCCATCCATGTCAGCGCGGCCTCGGTCTGGGAGATCGCGATCAAGGTGGCCCTTGGCAAGCTGGAGGTGCCCGAGGACCTGTTCGACCAGGCCTTGGCGGCGGGCGTCCGGCCCCTGGCGATCACCTGGGCGCATGCGCGCGCGGTCGAGCGGCTGCCCGCCCATCACGCCGATCCCTTCGACCGGCTGCTGATCGCGCAGGCCCGGCAGGAGGGGATGGTGCTGGTCTCGGCCGACGGCAAGTTCCGCGCCTATGACGTGGAGCTGATCGCGGGCTAGGTTTCGTCGCGAAACCGAGAGGGCGGGGGACGGCCATGGTCAGAGGGCGCCGGACAGGTATGCGGTGCTCGGGCCTTCGTCAGAGCTGGACGCCCTCGGGGAGGAGGAGGTCCGGGTTCCTCGATGCCAGCAATGATGTCCCGTTCGCATCAGTCGTGTCTGACCGACCGATTATGGCGCTTGAAAGGCCAGTTGAAGCGGCTGGTGCGATGTTCACCGGAGCGATGTGATGCATCACTACGCATTCCTGCAGCGGGTGGCTGATGTCTTCGCCTTCCCCCACCAGTCTTCGGCGTGCCGCGCCGCGTGCTGAATGGCTTCGGCTTCGGACGACACGCTCCGCTGACGGGGAGAGGTCCGCCCAGATGCCTAAGCCTGCCAGATGAGGGTCGTCCAGCACGTCCACCCCCTTCCGCTTTGGGCGTTTGGGATGGTCGACCGGATCTGCAGCGTTCCAAGTTCCCTTTAAAGTTTTAGCTCGAGGGCGCAGATCCCATAGCCGCGTTGGCGGTCCCACGGGGGGCCATGCTCGTGCCGCTGGTTTAGGGCGCCTAGCCCAGAAACCAGTGTCTTGCGGTTTTTTTTAATGAAATCCTTTGAGAGATCTTGGATCTTCGAGATCCCGCCTCTCCAAAAGTGGCAATGCAAGGGTGATCCGTGGTTAACGCGTTGCAAAGCCGATCTGAGGCATGTCTGGCAAAAGCTTGCAAATTATTATGATGCCAATAAACGACCGTTTGTAAACGTGCGCAAGTGAGCCGGCATTGTTCTTATGCGGTGTATCTCTAGCAAATGAGGGGCGCTTGCGGGGTATTTGATGCGCACGTGACCATTCAGGAAGATCCTGCAACCGACCCTCTGAAAATACATCAGTGCTCTTCATAAAGGTGCTAAGATGGTGCTTGAGGTTATCTAGATACTGCGTTCAAATTGAAAAAAGAGGCTTCGCTCATCGATCAGATGCCGTCCCTTGCGTAAGCGGGGCAAATTTCCGGGCAGCTCAGTTCAGACAGGCTGCCCCGCGACAAGGTCAGGGAGGAACGGGACGCGTCCAGCCGACTGGTTGAGGCCGAGCCGATCGCCCAGATAAACGAAGAAGGAGATGCCGAGCTTTCGACAGGTCTTCATCAACCCAAGCATGACATCGCGGGCCTGGCGGCCATCAATGCTCATTGTGCCGCCTGAGATCCGCCGTTTGGTCACGCAGGCACGCAGGTCGTTTTCCGAGGCATTGGTGTGGAGTGGAGTTTCCGGCCGCTCCAGCACTTTCAGCAGTTCGTGCTTTCGTCTGTGCAAGCGGGCTAGCAGCTGGTCCAAGTCGTTGTAGCCGGTCAGTTGCGTGAAGATGTTGTCGAAGCGCTTGGCAAGCATGGGGCAGTCTGCCTCAGCAGGGGTCAGCTTCCAGAGCTTCAGATCTCGATACAGTGTCCAGATCTCGTCCCGGATCTTCTCGATCTTGCGTGCCTGTTGGGGCGTCTTTGGCATTAGCTTCTGCAGCAGGCGCTCGGCATGTACCCAACACAAGGCATGATTGGGGACACGGAACTGCCCGGCATCATCGGACACGACCACCGTGTTTTCCATCAGCCCGTAATGGCGCACCGCGCCCCAGAGGGCGCCCTCGCTGACCTCACGCAGCAAGGTTCGGTCGAAGACATCTATGCGAAGTGCTACCAGGTGCTCGTACCAGGCCATCTGCGAGGTCAATAAGGTCTTTGGATGGGCGGCAAGATAAGCGACGACGTCCGGCGCGACTTTGCGACGGCGCATGTAATCGAGCGCTGCATCGTTGATCACGTAATCCTCGCGACCGGCCCGCAAGAGTGACAGGAAATTCAGCCGCGACTTCGAGCGGCCTGTCCGAAACACGGTAAAGTCGGCACCGCCGATCTGTGTCGTGATCCCGTCGCGGCGGGCGTGGCGGGCGCCAGTGTCATCCACGCTGATGAAGGGTGCTGTTGCCAGGCCGGCCCGAAGGACTGCTTGATCCTCTTCGATAAAGCCGTCAAGACGACTGGTCAGGATGCGCACGACCTGCCGCTTGGAGATTTCCATGCCGATCCCGTTCAGGATCAAGGTCAGCCGTTCCGTCGTGACCTGCCCCTGGGCATGAAGGACAAGACAGAACCGGCGCAGGTTGGCGCCAAAACCGCCGAGCAGTCCCGCTGGCAACGGTGCGATGATCGTCTTGCCCTCTGGAGTCAGCCAGCGCTCGCGGCGATAACGGACAACTTCGGACGAGATCGCCAGCTCACGGACCAGAACTGTCTCGTAGCCTTTGAAGCGCGACCCGGTGGGAGCCTTGGTCGTCAGTACCTCTTCGCGGGTGACACGATCCCGGTCGCGCTTGGCACCGCGGCGCCGTGATGGACCGCCAGATTTGCGAACTTCGCGTTCCGTAGCCTTCTCCATGCCGGATGGCTTGAAGGGAGGCCGAGGGGGCAGGTTCTTCAGCCGCGCAATCTCATCGCGCAGTTCCTGGTTCTCCACCTGGAGCGCCGCTTGCGACGTCTCGGCCGTCTCGAGTTGATCGGCGAGTTGGGACACCTGGTCTTCGAGGGAATGAAGCCGCTGCGACAGATCAATGACGAGCCGACGCAAACTGTCGGCGCTCAGCATCTCAAAGGCATCATCTGACGGCAGGCTCATACGATCTTGAATCAGACCAAGATCAAGAGCGCAACGATCATGCCCGGAAATTTGCCCCGCTTACTCAGATGCCGTCCTTAGCTGATCCCCGGCCTTGGCTTGACGCCCAAGCGGCACAAGCCCCCGCACTTGCAGATGCAGCCCGCGATCTCGGGCGGCTGGAGGCCACGTTGCTGGCGCTGCCCGCGGCGGAGGCTACAGGGGCCCGCGAACGCCTGGTCTATCTTGAGGTCGAAGCAATGCTGCGGGCGCAGGGGCTGATGCTGGGTCGAGACGAGATCGGCCGCGAGCTGATGGAGGCCCGCGCAGCATCCGACCCGGAGGCATTGCGTCTGGCGCGGTGGGCTGTCCGCCGGCTGGAAGGGCAGGGGGCCCTGGCGGACCTGCCGGCCTTTCTGGGACTGCACCGCCGGGCTGCCTCCGATGAGCCATCGGCGACCAGCATGGACCTGCGCCTCCAGGGCAGGGAATTCGATGGCGCGGCCGCCGAATTCCTGGCGGCCGTCGATGCCTTTACGGGGCTACATCCGCTGGCACGCGGCCCTGCGGTTCTGGCGCTGTGGCGCATGGCCGAACTGTCTCCACCGGGGCAGGTGGCCGAGCCCGCCGTCTGGTCGGCGCGCCACATGGCGGCAGGGGCCGAAGGGCTTCGCTTCGTCCCTTTCAGCCGGCATGGGCGGCGGGTCTGGACCGGCTATGGTCCGCCCGCGGATCGGCTCGCCACGCATCTTGCCGCGCTGCGCGCCGGCGCGCAGGAAGCACGGGCGCTGATCCTGCGCATCGGGGCCTGGTCCGAGCAGGCCCGGGCCGCCACCGCCGGCATCAAGGGCGACAACGCCGCCCGGGTCATCGGCGTGCTGGCGGCCCGCCCCTTCGTCTCGGCCATGGAGATGGAGACGCGCGCCGGCATCAGCCGCCCCACGGCCGAGCGCATGCTGAAGCGCCTGAACGATCTCGGTCTGACCCGCGAGGTGACCGGAAATCGCAGGTTCAGGCTGTGGACCACCGAAATATGATCGTATCATGCCTTTGCGCTGCAGCACCTCGACTGCAGCCTGGGTGCAGATCCCGCCACGGGATGGCGAAACACCGGAGGGCCAGATAACACGCAAGCCGGACGCGAAGACGCCCCCGCATCAAAAGCCAACCGTTCTGAAAAGCGACAGTCGTCAGACCAACTGGCGCCGGGCCAATCTGTCCAAGTACCGCGCCCATCTCGCCGTGCAACGCGCGCTCATGTCCGGCCAGCTCCAGAAGCAGCCTTGTGAGGTCTGCGGGGCGAGCGTCGTCGACGCCCATCACGACCGCTATGATCAGCCGCTTATTGTCCGCTGGCTGTGCCGAACCCATCACGTCAAGCTGCACCATTACGGCGAGGACATGTTCCCGATTGGAAGTGCGTCGGGAATTCGGGAATGACAGGGTGCTGAGCGCGGCGTATAGCGAGCAAAGAGGTCAGACGGATACCGCTCTTTGCGCATTCCGCGTTGCCTCTTTTCCTACAGCAGCTGGGGTCGAGGACAGAGTGATATCTGATCTAACCTTATGCCAGCCGGGTTTCATGTCTATTGCCTGCTGAAAGGGCCGGAGGCGCAATGCCTTGCCGAAAGAGGTCATATCCGCATCAAAGGCTGATCTGACCGCCGTGAAGCATCTGGGCAGTAACCGGACAGGTAGGGCTCTCCTGTCATTACCGCCGAACAGCAGGCGCATATTTGCCGCCCTGTGTCATTGTGACGGCAGCCTGTGGCCGCTAAAGCACCGAAGCGTTGTTCAATCGTGAAATGGTCTCGGCTACGCCCTCCGCACCGACGGGTTTGCTGATAAGAAAGCCCTGTACCTCGTTGCAACCCATGCTGCGTAGCACCGAGATTTGCGAGGCGGTCTCCACACCTTCAGCGGTGATAGTCATGCCCAGGCTCTGCGCCAGGCCGATGATTGCCCGAACAATCGCCTTTGGTCCTGCGCTTGCCTCATTCATAGAGAGATCGCTCACGAAGCTCCGGTCGATCTTGATCTTGTCGAACGGGTAACTTCGAAGGTAGCTGAGGGAGGAATAGCCGGTTCCAAAATCGTCCATTGAGATGGTGATCCCGAGTGTGCGCAAGGCGTGCAGGAGTTCGAGGTTTGCTGCACTGTCAGCAAGCAGAACGGACTCCGTAATCTCCAGCTGAAGCCGCTTTCCAGACAGCCCACTCTGTAACAGGCTATGAGCAACCGCTTGCAACACATCGCCGGTACGGAACTGAACCGAAGAGAGGTTGACTGCCACGGTGATGCCCTCAGGCCAAGTTGCTGCGTCGTGACAGGCCCTGTCCAGGGCCCAGGCACCGATCTCCACAATTAGGCCCATCTCCTCCGCGACAGGGATGAAGAAGACGGGGGGCACAAGCCCACGAGTTGGATGATGCCATCGAAGAAGCGCTTCAAAACCGTTGACGCGGTTGGTCGCGAGGTCCAACAGCGGCTGGTAGACGAGATGGAGTTCGCCACGCGCGACAGCGCCGCGAAGATCCTGCTTCAGCGCTTCCCGTTCCCGAAAGCTCTGCCCCATGGCGGTCTCGAAAATTCGATAAGTTCCTCGCCCACTAGCCTTGGCTTGATACAGCGCGATGTCCGCATCCCGAAGCATCTCGCCTGCGGTAACATTGGGATCGGAGGTCGAAACGATGCCAATACTGACGCCAACCGCCCCAGGACGACCGTCGAGTTCATAGGGCTCCTGGAGCACCTCGATAATCCGTTCGGCAAGTCTGGCCGCTTCGTCCGGGCTGTCCACATCCGCCACAACGGCAAATTCGTCGCCCCCGAAACGGGCGACAACGTCCGACGTACGGACGCAGCTCTTGAGGCGCTCGCTTACCTCGACAAGCAAGCGATCCCCTGCGCAATGTCCGAGTGTGTCATTGACCGCTTTGAATTCGTCGAGGTCTAGAAACAGCAGCACCGTCGGTTTCTCCGGGCGCGCTGTCACCAGGGACTTCTCTAGTACGTCATACAGGATTGCCCGGTTGGCCAAGCCGGTGAGGGTGTCATGATGCGCGAGATAAAGCAGTTGTTCCTGTGCCCGTTGCCGCTCACTGACATCCTTGAAGAACAGGGATATCCCGTCGGGTGACGGATAAACATGGACCTTGAGCCAACGGTCGTATGCAGCAAAGTATCCTTCAAAATGTTCCGGAACACCCTGACTGAACGCCCTGTGAAAGTATTCTTCAAAAGGAGGAGAGACGAGTTCCGGGACAGCCTCATGGTAGAGTTTACCAATGAGTCCGCGTGCCCCGGGGACGACCTCCAACGCACTGCGGTTGAGGTAGACCACACGTAGTTGTCTATCAAATGTGATCACACCGTCCGTCGTGCTCGACAGCACATTTTCGAGCCGCTGCGCCGATTGTTCAGCTGCCCTCTTGGCCCTTTCCAGCGCGTCCTGTGTCCTCTTCGCTGTTGTCATATCGCGCGAGATGACGAGCAGTTTGTCTGGCTCGCCATTCGGCCCGAAAATTGGCGACACAGAAACATTCCACCATTTGGCGGTACCCTTTGCCGTCGGACAGAAATGAGAAAAATGAGCAGTACGCCCTTGGCGCGCCGCATCAACAGCACATTCGATCGTTTCCCGGGCATCGGCAGGCCACAGACTGGCCCAAACTTGTCCCTTCAGCCGGCTTTCAAAATCATCTATCTCCATCTCCCGCATGCCGGGGCCGTTCATGAACTGAACATGACCATCCAGGTTCACAACGCGGACACAGTCAGGCGTGCTTTCGAGGATGCTCCGGGCAAAGGCTTCGCTTTCGCGCAAGGCCACGTTTGCCATCTTGCGGTCATGGATATCTTCAAGGGTGCCATACCAGCGGACGATCGAACCCCGATCGTTCAGCCTCGGAGCCGCACGGGCGCGAAACCAGCGCCAGGACCCGCCGGTCTGCCGCAACCTGTATTCAACATCGATTGGCTCCCCCGACCGCAAGGCCTCTGACCAGAGGGGCAGGTTCAGTTCGAGATCTTCAGGGTGAAGCGCTGAGGCCCAACCCGTGCCAAGGGCATCTTCGCGCTTCATGCCCGTGTACCGAAACCAGCGCGGCCCTAATTCCTCGACGTTTCCCTCGGCATCGGCTGTCCAGGGGATCTGAGCGTTCAGTTCCACCGCAGACCGATAGTGAGCCTCGCTTTCACGGAGAGCCGCTTCGATCTTCTTTTGGTCCGTGATGTCCCGGCAGGCCCCGTATGCCCTGAGCGGATTGCCTGCTCGATCAAGCATTCTCTTGCCGTCCACCCAAAAGGTCTTCTGAACTCCGTCCAGCCCCGTAAGCCGGTACTCAATCTCCTCACGGCTGCCTTCGACGACGATCCGGTGGAGGGCTTGAGACAACATGTCCCGGTCGTCGGGGTCCGTCATTTCCAAAAGTCTCGGAAGGTCCATTTGAAGCGTGCAGTTCGGGTCCCCCAGCAAGTCGTGCACGTTATCGGACAAGGTGAACTTGCTGTTCTTCACATCGTAATGCCAATAGCCAAACTTCCCGATCTGCTGCGCAGTCACGAACAGCTCTTCCCGGGCGGCGAGATTGCGCTGCCGCCCGGCAAACCGGGCGATCAGGAATGTCAGCACGAAGACGATCGGGAGCGCTACCAAGAAAGCAGTTGCCGCCACGGCCACCACAACACTTCGCGCAGGAATTCCAGCCAGAAGTGGGAAGGTGCCTGTCGCCACCAGGCAGGCCAGAGCCACGGCCCCGCCAAGCGCCAAGGCAAATACAGCGATGATCTGAAGTTTGGATATTGTCTGTCGGGATCTCGGCATGTCGCTCATCGGGTCCGGAATGAAAAAGGGCCGTTAAACACCCAACTCTACCTATAGGCGAACATCAATGGTATACGCTTATTCAAGAGCCCCACGTTTTTTTTGTACATGAAAAATCGCAGCTGTCTCGGGCAGCGTGACAATCGGGTGCGTAAGGATCAGGGCATTGCCGCCCGTTATATCGTTTACAGCAATCTCAATATTTCGGCTGAACTGTCCGACGTCGGTGATTGTAATGGCGCCCTTCCGCAGTTCCAAGGGCAGGGCGATGAAGTGCCCCGCAAAGCATATGCGGGATCCAAGACCGCCTGCGACTAAAAGCTCAAAGTGTAAAATTAATTTTCCAGAGCATTAAATCGACACGGAGAAAGTAAAAACGCAGGGATCGGTGAGGCAAAGGAAGCAAACTGCATGCAGCACATGAGCCAATCTACGCGGAAAATCACTAAAGCATTTTGCGATGCAGCCTTGGGGTGCTTGATGTGTTGGGGCGCTCAATAAAAAGAAAGTGTAGTCAACCATGCGGAATGAGGTGATCATGACAGCCGTAACGCTAGACGATCTGTCTCAGATAATCGGAAATTTCTCTGCTTATCAGCATAACACACGATACCGGACACCCTACGAGAAGCTCATGGGCGAAACTATGGCAGCTAGATCGACCGGAGCGCCCAGAGCCACCCAGCATCTCGACCTCATGTAGTGGAGCAAAGCGTTTCCTGATACTGGAATGCCATATCAAATATCGCAGTAGTAATAAAATTCTAGACATAAAGCCGGAAAGTGGATACGAAGGCCTTCTGGACTTGCAAGCATAATAGCTGAAGAGAAAAATCCTATCTAGGTTTCTTTATTTGGATTGCAATATAATAAAGAAGCATCCAGATCCATTTGGACCGCCCGCACAGTCATACTCCTGCTTGTGACGCTAAGAAAATAGTTATAAGTTATTGAATAAAAGTCGCGACGGCATCATGCCGTCGTATTACGATTAAACGAGGTTTCACATATTGCAACGTATACACAAGTTCCGACTTCCTGTTCAAATCCACTTAGCTGGAGAAAGCGACGTTGTCTTAGGTATCGTTCACGTGCGACAGGATCAGCGAGTTTTGGACATGCTCTGCGACGCAAGGCTATTTTTTCCAGTGGAGACTCGGGAAGGGGTTATTCTGATCAATAAAAATACCGTTACAAAAATTGCCTTGGCAACACGGAAAAATATCGAAAAAATACCAGATGCCTATCCTGAAGTAGATTTGAATGCGCTAGACCGTAGATCTGGAGAAATGAGGGAATTAGACTAAGGAACCTATAGCGTACTATATAAAGCGTATCAAATACGGTTTATGTTTTAGGCGCCTTAAAATTTAAAGAGATTTTCGCTCAGATCGGATGGTCTGGGGATCCAAGAAAATTATCGGTCTGGCGCGTTTTCTGGGGAAGTGCGCAGAGGTCAGGACTTACTGGATAATTTTTCTGGCGCCAACTCTTCATACGCGAATGAGCAGTGCGCCTGGTTTCAAAGATAAAATGACGGCCCAGCCAGCGATAGGTTGGTAAATGCAGATATCACCGATCTCCCGAGGGCGAAGAGGTGCTGACGGATATCTGTTAAACTTACCTTCGTTTGGCCTACCGAACGCACAAGAGATCATTGTCACTCACCAAAGAGGCGTTAATTACGCTTTAGTTAATCGAAGACGCTATGAACCAAGCGCCTTTCAGTGCTTATATGGTAAATCGTCTGGTCGATGACTTTTTCTGGAAGTAGGCGCATTTTTATAACTGTATATCAGTGCCTTTGTTGGCCTTGAAACAAGATAGGCTCCCGCGCTCTTTGGTTTTGTCGTTTAGCTACAATAGTTCCTTAGCAAAGAATGCGAACACGCCCCTCTGCTTTAGCACGGTAGAGCAATTTGTCCGCTTCCCTGATTGAATAATGAATATCTTCGTCTTTGCAAATGCTAACCACCCCACCCGAAAACGTGTATACTATGGAAAGATCTTTGGATCCCTGTTTGGGATTCAAGGCCATTGATTGAAACATACTGAGGCGATGTCGTGCAATGTCAGGCGAGCAGTTGGGCATAAAAAATAGGAACTCTTCCCCTCCAATCCGCCCAAATAGATCAAAGGGTCGAATATGCTTTACCACATTTTGACTAAATGAGCATAAGACTTCATCTCCCACATCATGCCCGTAGAGATCGTTAATTCGTTTGAATTTATCAAGATCAACGACTGCGAGGACATGTTCACCGAACTCAGCTTGGCATGATTGCTTTTCATGCCACTCTTCCAGCCGATCCATGATGTAGCGTCGGTTAGGAACTCCGGTAAGGGGATCTGTCCAGGAAGCACGGCGCGCTGCATCTCGCTCCAAGCGGAGCTTCCGGCTAGACGTGCGAACTGTTGAAATATCGGTAGCATAAAAGAGCGTCACTCCTTCGGGGGAGACTGTTTCCGTTATCCATATCCACTTTCCACCATGAAGTTCAGCTTCGAATGACCGATATTTTAAAACTGCACGGCGCGCCAAAGCCTCTATGAGCCACGCCTCAATATCATCGGTCTCCACAACTGGTCCGCGCTTCTGCTCGTAATTTAAGCGCATAATATCTTGCCAGTGATTTTCGGTGTTTGGATCACAATAGTATGCTTGGCAGTACGCAGGATTTGCCAGTAGCAATCTATAATTCATGTCAAAAGCGGCGATTAGATCTTCGGAGTGAAAAATGAGTTCTGAAAGTATGTTCCAGTTTCTCTGGCGCAAGAATCTTTCAATTGCCGACATTTGTATTATCCTGCAGGAGAATGCCTATCCTTGACACAACCTTGACTTGCAGACAACTCTTTTTATTTCCGCGTTTTTTCCTATTTTTTTTGCACCTCCAGTTCATCGTCGCTCGATTGGCGAAACCAATGAGGTCGTGTCTTGCAACATGCTTTGCGATAGCATGATGCCAAGTTGCCCCGCACGGTTCGGCAGGATCCCCGGTGGTAGTGTCGGAGGCCGCGCAGAGTCTCCTTAATGTAGTGTAGTGCAGCGCGCGGCCGTGGGGGAGACGCCGGCGGCTACCGCTCCCCTCCGGAGTATATTCCGGTTGCGACATCTGGAAGGGACAATAAAGATGACGATGACCAGCGATGGAATGGCGCTGATCGAACTGGCTGAGAGCAGGCAGATGGCTAACTCGTGCTTAAAATGTTGGCGATCACTGCTGAGCGCATTATGGAGGTCGAGGTCGAGGCTCGGACATCCTTCCAAGTTACTAGTGCGTCTGTCAGCGCGGGGATCTTGATTGTCATGCCATCTTTCGAGCGCCGGATGACCTGGCTCAGAGTCCTCCCCATGCGTCCTTTCGATGACAGTGAACTTTAGCGATGGTGACTTCACCCATAGTGTACTTAGGTCTGGTTCGCCCGTTTGAGCACCGAAAATGGGCTTGAGTACCTCGGCGTTGCGCGAATCACTGAACTGCTGGAAGGCTTGGCTTTAATCACCGAAACGTGCTGGCAGACCCAGTAAGGGACAGCCTGTCATTCCAATTTTATTAAAACATTTTAATATCGTTTGCGATATAGAGTATGTGCGCAAAATCGATGACCATTCAAAACTTAAACAATTTATTATACTCGCCCTCAGGCGGGCCGTAACTATTCCCCACCAAATTCTCTAATCCACTGCGATCGACGATATGAATTTCACCTCGCTCTGCATGTATTAAGCCCTTGCCCACCAGTGCTAGGGTCGCCACCGTAACGCCGGATCGCCGAACTGCCAGTATTTTAGATAGGAGTTGATGGGTTATATCTATTCGGTCGGAGAGCACCCTATCGTGACACATCAGGAGCAACCGGGCGAGCCGTCTTTCAATATTGTCAAATCTGCTTGCATATGCATTGTAGGCCGTTTGCGTGATTAAAGATTGAGTAAATTTTAGGAAGTGTCGTTGTATTGTCCAGCTTTCTCTTACCAAGCCTTTGTACGCCGTGGTATCGATTTTTGCAGCACTTCCCGAAATTCGAACATATAGATAGGTTGATGGCACCTTCGCATTCAGTAAAACAGAAGCGCCTGACATACCTTCAAATCCAAAAAGTCCAGTCTCAATGGTGCACATTAGGTGTTCTGAGGAGACAGCAACTGATACGACTCCGGACGTTGGGAAAAGAAGACATTCCACCGCCCTTTGTGGAGTTTCAAGTATCATTCCCCGATGAAGCGAGAACTTAGAGGTATAAGGCGAAGTCAAAGCCTGATCTTCAAGGGAAAGTGTGGACAGAAGAGTGTTGCGCCCTTCGAATCGGGGCAATTGTTTTGGCATGCTGCCCTCTTCTGGAAAAATTTTGCGCGGTGTTTCTTTATACGCCCCGCAGTCGAGGTGAGAGCCGCTTAGCTACAACTAACCTAATCATAGAAATATTGCATGGCATATTTTGGTACGTTACCGCACCTCCCTGCAAGTAAACGTCCTTTATTAGCGAAAGTACTTATTCTTTAATTTTCTTTGAAATTATCATCCAACTATTCAAATTCGGGTCGCTCAGCTCTAGAATGCACCAAGGCTTGGTGGAAGTTCGAAGCTTTATCAAGTTAAGATTCGCAAAAAAATAAAAGTATAAAACTGAAGACGCTCTTGATCGGTAGCGGCAGGTGCGCGACGGGTGGCTATGCGGACGAAGCTGCCCGGTCAAGCGCGGCTTGCGCGAAGTTTTTTGGAGCGTGCTCTATCAAGCTTCGTCGGAGCTCTAGTCTCATCAAACGGTTGCTTGAAATCGAATGCTGCTGGTGAGGCACCATTATCGTGTAGATGTTCGTGCCGCATGACGCCCTCGGCCCAGGTCGGATAGCCCTGTCCAGTATGCCACCACATTACCAGAAGCGGCCATTGTGGCCTTTGGAACCATTCCCGACCGCGTCTGAGTGCGGCGGCGTGCAGGCCAAAGTAGGTGAACGAAAACAACGACTCCATGTTGGTCCAGAGGGAAAGCGTCGCCGGGGACCAATCATCACATGTTTCACAATAGAACCGGGCATACACCTCAAGACCCCAAGGACTTGGACCCGGGTCAGACGCATATCCAGACCGAGCGATGAGGCTTTCGGCCTGATCAACTAACTCGAAGATTTGGTCGTTGAGCTTCCGGAAACCGTCATTGGCTGGGCCCTCTGCCAGGGCAGCGAACATGCCAAATGTGTAGAGTGCCAGTGCCATCTGAGTATCTCGACTGGTGAAAGTCTTCTTCGAAATAACAGAATCGGCCGATAGCTGAAATGGGCTCCTTGGGTCGATGCCCGGTCCCGACACTAGCGTCCGCTATGCGGGACAATTATTAGCTGTCGTTCTCTGTCAGAACTTAGTGTCCGTTTTCATCATTTAACTGTTTGTTCGTATGAGTTCTAACCGACCTGTCCCGCAATACGTCGCCGGATGCGGGAGAGGCTTTCAGGCGTCAGACCAAGGTAGCTTGCAATCAGGTATTGCGGGACCCGGCGGGCTATTTCGGGCCGCGTTTCGACAAAGAGGCGATAGCGATCTTCGGGTTGCAGGGTCAGCAAACGGCTAGCCCGGCGTTGCGAGCCGACAAGGGCCTCTTCCAGCATTAGCCGCCCAAACCGGTCGATGGCGTGGTCGGCGTCGTAGCCCGCGTTTAAGACCGTGCGAGGCAGAACAATAATAGAACTGGTTTCCAGCGCCTCAAAGTTCTGCTTTGCAGGAACGCGAGCCAGAAAGCTCTCGGCGTCCGTGACGACGATCCCTTCGTCAAAGAACTGGCCCGTGCGTTCTTGTCCGCCGTCGTTTGGGTCATTGAAGTAGTAGCGCAGCAACCCCTGATGGACGAAAAATACTTCATCGGCGACAGTACCCGCACGCAAAATGTGATCGCCTTTGGACAAAATACGATGACGCGCTCCGCGATGCAGCCGCTCCATCGCGGCGGCGCAGGGCACCAGCGGCGCAACAGCGGTCTTCAACCTGTATGAAAAGGCCGCAAGCGCGGTCTCCCGCGTCACTTTGCCGGTTTCTATGTTTGTGCGTCCCACCACGCCAAGGTCTCCTTCAGGGCCGTGCCCCAATCCCGATCTTGCCGCCCGAAGGTCTGATCAAATTGTGTCTGATCGACGACAAAGGAATTGTCGAACATGTAGCGCATTTCGACCAGCTCGCCGGCAGCAGGTTGAAACAAACCCACAATCCGCAAAAGCCATGAGGGCGTGCTCCGGATCTTTGTTGGCGCGTCACCGTCAGGTGTCGCCATCTGACAAATCTCCCGCACACTGACCGGCGGCAAGGCTGGCAGATGCCAGGCCCGACCCCATGCAAGCGGTGTCTGCGCAAGCGTCACATAGGCTGCAGCAAGGTCGGGTAGATACGCAAAGCTGTGCGGCGCATCCGGATTCCCGGCCCAATCGACAGCCTTGCCTGCCAAAAGCGCGGACCAGAACCGGCCCCCCAAGGCAGACGCGTGCACACCGGGGCCGAAGAAGTCGGTCGCCCGACCCGCGACGCATTTGGCGCGGCCGGACGCATGCGCCGCCAGGAGCTCTCGCGATAACCGCGCCCGTAACGCGCCTTTGCGGGTTGTGGCGCTCAGCGGCATGTCTTCTGTCAGGGTTCCGGCCACGCCATAGCCATAGAGGTTCTCAACGGCGACAAGCACGGCGCCTGTTGCCTCGGTGGCAGCGACCGCTGCCGCCTGCAGGGCCGGAAATGCCGCAACCCACTTGTGATAGGGCGGGGCCGCGCAGTGGTAGATCGCATCTGCCCCCGCGCATGCAGCAATGGTTTGCTCTGCGTTTGACAGGTCCGCTTGCGCGCTGCCGATGCCAGCCCCTATGGTGCGGCCGTCACGTGTGATGACAGTAACGTTCCCACCTTTCGCGGCCAAGGTTTGTGCAATGGCGCGGCCCATGGGCCCAGCCCCGAGAATGACAGAATGAGCTTGCTTGGTCATTTCAGCCGCCCTCACGCTTTGCGCCAGATGGTGACGGCCAACGCAACAGTCCAGAATTGCCACAGAATGCCCGAAAGAGTCAGCATGAGGGGCGACTCGATCCCGACAACTGACAGCAAGGTGGACAACAGCAGCGCCGCAGCCCCGAAGCCGGTATAGCCGATCAGCGTCCAGCCCTGGCGCAAAGCAGCGACCGAGATCACGATCGTCCAGACAGCCGAAAAAAAGCCAACACCCATCAACTCACCCACGCCACCCGCGTAAGCATTGAACGCCTCGTAGACGACTGCGATGGCATCCTGCGTGGCTCCGGAGGCCGCAGGGTCAGTGTAGGCTGTTGCCAAACCAGGCATCAGGAAAAGCCACCGGGTGATACCGAGCGCCTTGGCAAATCCCGCCAAGACCCCGAGTGTGATGACGGCCTGTCCCATCGTGCCATCAAGGCTCAAAGCATCCCGCAGCAGGATCGCCAAGGGGATAAGGGCTAAGGCGTGAATGAGGTAGCTGAGGTAGCCGGCGAAGACCGCGCCTGACTGGTCCAGAATCAGTGGCAAGATGATCGCAGGTGGTTCGTCAAGCGATGCGGGCCAGTTGATCGAGGGGGCAAGGATGAAGAAGGCGCCCCACATTGCTGCAAATTGCAGAAGGATGAGACCGACAGTCCCGGTCACACCGCTGCGGATGTCAGACGGATGTAATCTGAGTGCTTGGGTCATAGTTTTGCTCCTTTAGAATAGGGTGACTGACGTGCCATTGGAATTGTGTGACCGGAGAGCGCTCCGGTCATTGATGTGGGGTAAGATCGTCACCGCGGCGGAAGGCCATCTGACGCGCGCGCTAGAGTGAACAGGGTCAATCCCGCCCAGCCACCTGCCAGCGGCAGCGTCAATACAGCGACGATACTCGACGGCAAGATTGCCAACAGGATCACCGCCCACCGTGCCACTGTCTGGCGGATGTTGCGCGGGCTTGGATTGACACACAAAAGAAGCCCTGCAGGCGCTTGAACAGAAGCGCCAAGATGTTGCTGGCCTGCGTCATATCTGGATCGCGAGGCGCCAACCTTTCATGGCCAACCATCTGGAGCGGCTGGCTTTCTTGATGAGACCGGGCTCAAGACCAACATGACCAAGACCACCGGCTGGTCGCCTTGCGGGCAACGTTTCGTGGATCATGCGCCGTTTGGACATTGGCGGAGCCAGACCTTCATTGCAGCGCTGCGCCATGACAGGCTGGACGCGCCTTGGGTGAGCGACGGGGCGATGAACGCTGAGATGTTCGAACTTTATATCAAAACTCAACTGGTCCCGACGCTCCGGGCCGGCGACGTCGTCATTCTGGACAACCTCTCCAGCCACAAGAGCCCTGCCTGCTGCGGCTGCACTGCATGATATCGGCGCGTGGTTCTTGTTCCTGCCGCCATACAGCCCCGATCTCAATCCGATTGAAATGGCATTTGCCAAGCTCAAGGCTCTTGTCAGAAAAGCTGCCGCACGGACCTACGATCAGCGATGGGCCGCGGTCGGCCAAGTCTGCAACGTGTTTTCCGACGAGGAGTGCTACAGCTACTTCAAAGCCGCAGGGTATGAGGTTGATTGAGTGCAACCGGCTTTAGTACTACAGTTGCATATGAATTCGATGTTTGATTCAGTCGTCCTGCGAGAATGGGGGGAGGGCTCATGTCGATCTCGGATTGGGCAGGATGTCTTGAAGATTGGGCTGACAAGCTTGATGAGCTGAAAGCTTTTCTTGCGCCTTCCTTCGGGCGCTCTGAACAGCGTGCCTCTGCAGCCGCCTTCATTGATGGATTGCTGTCCGGTGCAGAGCGTAAAACCGGCTGGATGCTTTCCGAGGAAGCTGGTTTATCGCAGCCTTACCGTATTCAGTCGTTGCTGGGCCGATCTCGGTGGTCGGCAGACGGTTTTGGCCAACGGGTTCGCGGCTATGCGATGGATGCACTTGCAGATCCTGATGGCGTTCTGGTGGTCGATGAGACTGGATTTTTGAAGAAAGGCACCCATTCAGTCGGTGTAGGCCGCCAGTATTCGGGCACAGCGGGGCGGATCGAGAATTGCCAGATCGGTGTGTTTGTCGCCTATGCCAGCCGATGGGGCCACAGTCTGATCGACAGGCAGCTTTATTTGCCGAAGAACTGGGCCGAGGATCCCGTGCGACGCAACAAGGCGCAGGTTCCGGAGGATATCGAGTTTGCAACCAAGCCCGCCCTGGCGCGCGAGATGATTGCGCGGCTGCTGGATGAAGGCACGCCTTGCGCTTTCGTGCTGGCGGACTCCGTCTATGGGTCTGACCGGCGCTTCCGGCGCATGCTGGAAGACCGAGCACAGGCCTATGTCTTGGCGATAAGGTCCAATCACAGGCTGCGGTTCTTTCAAGAGGCCGGGCTTCTGGAAACCGATCCTGCGACAATGATTGGTGAGCTTTCCGCCGATGCATGGCAGGCCCTGCCTGCGGGCGAAGGCACGAAAGGGATGCGCCTGTACAGATGGGCACGTATTCCGCTTGGAGGTATAACCCGCAAAGGCTTTGCACGGTGGGTGCTGGCACGATGCAGCCTGAGCGACCCTCAGGCGGTTACGTACTACTTCGCTCATGCTTCGGCCGATAGCTCACTCGCAGACCTCGCCGCAGCGGCCGGATAGCGCTGGACGATTGAAGAATGCTTCCTGCGCGCAAAGGATGATCTCGGACTGGACCATTGCGAGGCCCGTTCCTGGCACGGCTGGCATCGCCACATGAGCCTCGTCATGGCCGCCGCTGCCTTCCTGGCGAAACTCGCTGCCGATCAACGACGTGCGGCCTTTGAAAAACAGAACGAAAGGAGTCCGGTTCCAGCTCTGAAGGCACGGTTGCACGCTTGAAGAATACCCTCACGACCTCCGAAATACGCAGGCTGATCTCGAAGCTGCTTCTGAGGCCAGTGCCCGCGATTGCCTTTATCCGGACCTGGTCCAGATGGCGATGCCGACACCAGTTGAACGCGGCAGTCTCACACCGCAGAAGCCAGCGTTATATGCAACTGTAGTATTGGGTGCCTGAGGCACGGATGATGGCCAATACGTTGCGCGACGTGCCGCAATCAGGGTTGTGGTGAACGACGATCACAGCGCTGTTCTTTCTGGAAAGTGGGCACGGGTGTGGTTGGCGAATGCCACCAGGGTCAGCATGACCGGAACCTCGACCAGCACGCCGACAACCGTGGCCAAAGCCGCGCCGGAATTAAGACCGAACAGGCTGATCGCTACCGCTACGGCCAGCTCGAAGAAATTGCACGTGCCGATCATCGCTCAGGGAGCGGCGATGCGGTGCGGAACCTTCATCACGAAGGCTGCGCCATAGGCTAGCGCAAAGATGCCATAGCTCTGGATGATGATCGGCACGGCGATCAGCGCGATGATCAGGGGGCGGTCGATGATGGCCTCGCCCTGCAGGTCGAACAAGATTGCCACGGTGGCGATCAGGCCGGTCACCAGCGCGCAACACAGAGCGGCGATTGCGAAAATCTTGCTCATTCGGCGCTTCCTTTCTTCAAACGAAGCTTGCATCGCTCCACGTCTTTCAGAAGTTTGTTCTCAGCCATGCAACAGTGCCGCCAGAACTACGGGCTGATGCTGATGTGCATTGGGTGCCGTTTCCCGGCCCGTCTTTCACTGGCTGGAACCGCCGCAGGGGCATGTTATACCAACGGCCCTAAGCATTGACCGCTTTTGCGTATTCACGCGTAGCAATTGATCGGACGCGCTCGGGGTCGTTTGCGAAGGCGTTCCACGCGTTGCAGCATCGGTCGACGATGTCTGCGTAGGTGTCAAAGACGGTGATGGCGAGGCAGTTTGCGCGCAGATAGGCCCAGATGTTCTCAACCGGGTTCAGCTCGGGCGCATAGGGCGGAAGCGTCACGATGGTGATGTTGTCGGGGATGCGTAGAGCACTGGAGTTATGCCAGCCGGCGCCGTCCATGACGAGCACGGCATGGGCGCCCGACGCGACGGTTTTTGCGATTTCAGCGAGATGAGCGTTCATGGCCGAGGTATCGGCACGTGGCATGACAAGTGCCGCGGTCGTGGCGCGCGATGGACAGACGGCGCCGAAGATATAGGCCCATTTGTAGCGGGTGTCGCGCGGCGCACGAGGTCGGGTTCCGCACTCGGCCCAGGTCCGGGTGAGCGTCCCCTGCTGGCCCACTCTGGCTTCATCCTGAAACCACACCTCCAATGGCTTCCCGTGCGCCGTCTCCGGTAGGGCGGCCTTTACCGTCGCGGCAAAGTTTTTTTAAATGCCTCCTGTGCCAACGGGTCGGATTTGGGGTGCTGTGGGCGCACCGACAGGCGGCGAAAGCCAAGGGCCGCCAGCTGTTTGCCGACCGTCCGCTCGTGCATGGCCACGCCGAAGTGATCTTCGATCTTGCACTTGAGATCGACGCAGCGCCAGCGGACCACCCCATCGGCCTCAAGGTCAGGCCCTTCACGGACCATCCGGGCAAGTTCCGCTTTCTGCTCAGAGTTCAGGAGTGGCGACGGGCCTGCCGAATACCGGTTCGACAGACCGGCGATCCCCTCGGCGTTGTAGCGATGAACCCAATCGCGCAGGGTCTGCCGATCCATGCCGCAGGCCTCCGCCGCCGTCTTGCGATCCGCGCCCTCCAGAACAAAAGCGATCGCCAAAATCCGCCGCACCGCTTTTGCATCCTTTGTGCGCGCCGCCGCCGCCCGAAGCTCGCTTGTCGACATATCCGTTCGAGTGATCTCAATCGCCATCAGAACCTCCATCTCTTGATGGCAATGATTCAGATTTTCAGGGCGAAGGGGATCCCGCACGAGTCAGAGATCAGGGCTGTTGGTATAAGATAGCCATCGAGGCGCGGACGTAAAGTTTGCCTTGCTGCATCGAGTGATATGATTGCCAGTGGCTGCTTCGTCCGCATAGCAGCCCCTCAGCCGCCGCCTTCATCCGTTTGCGATGCGGGACGGAGCTGCTGTTGCTAGGTGAGCACCTTTTCGAAGTAAACTCGGTTGAAGCCGTCCTCGGAGTGGCGGCCCACTTCGGCATATCCAAGCTTTGGGTAGATCGATAGGTTTTCGGTCATCTTCTCGTTTGTGTAGAGCTTAACGGCACCTAGACCCCGTTCTCGCGCGGCATTCTCACAGAAATTGACGAGTTCCTTCCCTACACCGCGCCCAGCTGCACGAGGAAGGACAGCTACACTCTCGAGAAGAATATGCCTTTCTTCGGCATAAAAAACGATAAAGCCCTGAAATCCGCCTTGGTCATCTATCGCAACGAACACGTCGCCGTCAGCGATCTGAGTAGCAAAGTCAGCGACCATCGGTGTCGGTTTTCGTCCGATCAGTTGAACATACCGCTCATACGCCTTTTCAGCGCATTCCCTAATCTGCACTTCATCGTGGGCCGTGGCCTGCCGGATCATGTCGCCCTCCTGAGATACAGCAGAGACGATATTGAGTTGTCAGGACGTCCACAGCAATGACCGCAGTGGGCTCCTCGCGTCGATCTGTTCATGTCCTGTGATAGTCTGCTTTCTATGCGATCGAGGTCGCCGCACCCAATTCAATTGTCCCCGCCTTGCGACTGGTTGCCGCGCGCCAAGGAGGAACGTCGGTCATCCAGCCAGCGCTGAACTGTCTTTCAGAGCCAAATAGAAGGCAGACTTGCTGACCTTCACGCGGGTGGCGGCCTCGCGCACGTTGAGGCCGGACGCGATCAGCTGACGGGCACGTGCGACCTTCTCAGCGGTAAGGGCAATGGGACGACCCCCATTCCGCCCTCGTGCCGCGGCAGCTTTCAAGCCTGCGCCAGTTCGCTCGCGGATCAAATCACGCTCGAACTGACCAAGGGCTCCGAACAGGTGGAACACAAGCCGCCCGGTCGGGGTGGTGGTATCGATGGTCTCGGTCAGGGACCGAAAGCCCACCCCCCTGCCTTCAAGTTCGGCCACGGTCTGCAGCAGATGGGTCATCGACCGGCCAAGCCGATCGAGCTTCCAGACGACGAGCGTGTCACCCTCCCGAAGGAAGGAGAGTGCCGCATTCAATCCAGGGCGTTCCGCCTTGGCTCCAGACACCCCACGATCCTCAAAGATGCGCGTCGCGCCTGCAGCCTTTAGCGCGTCGAGTTGAAGGGCGAGATCCTGTTCGGAGGTGGAGACCCGCGCGTACCCTACGAGTGACATCGTATTTCCTTGCACAGTGCAGTTTTGAGCGCCTGACTCCCGCAAATGTCCACAAACTCATCCAGTAATCAAGTTGTCCGAATACTCATTTCAAACCTTGTTCATGGACAACTTTCAGATGCGTCCGGAAAACGTCCGTTTGATGGACATCTGATCAGACAGAATAGCGATATCACCATACGTTCTTTGACATCACCAAAAGCTTGCGATATCACCTGGCGGATAATGTTATCATGGGGAAGACTGACATGGGAAACATGATGATCCGAAACCTGCCTGACGAGATCCACGATCACCTTCGGGAGCAGGCATTGAGCAACCGGCGAAGCCTTGAAGCAGAGGTCCGTGCGATTTTGGTCAACGCCTACGTCGCGCGCCACACAGGAGGTTTCGGGCAGAGGCTTCGGTCCCGGTTCCAGGACATGGGCGTGATCGGTGATGAGCTGAGCCGACCACGCGACAAGGTTGTTGGTGACGCTGCTGACTTCTCATGATCATCTTGGACACGAACGTTCTGTCGGAGGTCCAGCGGCCTGCGCCGGACCCGAACGTCATGGCTTGGCTTGACGCACAGGAGCCGGGCAATCTTTACGTGACCGCCATCACGGCCGAGGAACTGTTGTTCGGAGCGTTCATCTTGCCTACCGGAGATAGGAAGACTCGCCTTGTCGGGACGATCGAAGCGATGCTGCAGGACGATTTTGCCGGACGCATCCTTCCTTATGACGGAGCGGCATCGCTCTTTTATGCCATGCGCGTCTCAAGGGCCCGAGAGCGGGGCGTCTCCATAGGCCACGCCGACGGACAGATCGGGGCCATCGTTGCAGCACAGCAGGCTGCCAGTATCGCCACCCGCGACACCGCACCCTTTCAGGCCATGGGTGTCGGCGTCATCAATCCCTGGGAATACCAACCGTGAATAGGGGGCAGGCCGCCTCTGCGCGATGATCCACCCCGTAACCATCTGACCTGCTTCAACTTGGACACGGCCACATAATCCACCAGACTTTACAAAGAAAGACAATCAATACCCACCAATCTAACGTTGATTTCCACAATGGGTTTTTTCGCGTCTCAAGGGTCATTTAGCGCTGCACATGGGGATCGCAAGAAAATCGCTCTTTTTTCTTGCAGCTCCACCGTCGTCATCCGTGTCGAGACACGCTGTCACGGGCGATTCAAAGACTAAAACCTGAACAAAGCTGCCTCATAACGAGGCTTCGGAGGGAAGCAGGTCAGAAGCAGGCCCACGAAAGACTGTCCCGATCCTGTTGGGACAGGCTGTCGCGGGCCTGCCGGATGTCAGACAGGGCTTTCGCTTAGCGCGATGGTGGTTACTCGGTGAAGTGATCGCGCAGGAACCGGGCTGTCTGATCGACCGCAGCCATGGCAGCGGGGGTTTCCGCGATCGGGTTCAGCATCATAAAATCGTGCAGGGTGAAGTGATACCGCGTCGCCTCGGTCGGCACACCAGCCTGGACAAGCTTCGCGGCAAAGGCTTCGCCTTCATCACGCAGCACGTCATTGGCATCGGTGATGACCAGTGCCGGGGGCAGGTCCTGCAGGTCCTCGACCGCGTGATTCAGCGGCGAGATCATTGGATCGGCCGCATCCACGCCTTCGGGCAGGTAGGCGTCCCAGAACCATTCCATCATTGCCTTGGTAAGCCAAGGACCCTCGGCGAACTGGTCGTATGACGGGCTGGTCAGGTCCGCGGTGGTGACCGGATACAGCAATGCCATGGAGTCCAGCTCTGGGCCTCCCTCAGCCTTGGCCATTTGGGCAACGACGGCTACCATCTGGCCGCCGACCGAATCCCCGGCAAGGGCCAGCTGGTTCGCGTCAATGCCCATGTCCGCCGCGTTCTCGGCCACGTGTTGCAGAACGGCAAAGTCCTGCTGCAATTGGACGGGGTGCTTCTGCTCGGGGGCCGGCGCATATTCGACAAAGACGAATGCCGCCTCGGTCTTGTTCGCCAGATCGCGCATCAGCCGCTCATGCGTCGTGAAATTGCCCAGGATCCAGCCGCCGCCGTGAAAGTAGACCACACCGGGAAGCGTCTCGCCTTCGCTGCCTGCGGGGCGGACCACATGAACGGTCACCTCACCAGTCGGGCCGATCGGCAACGTCATCTCTTCCACCATCGCGTCCGGCATCTCGACGTCCGCGCCGGTCTGGGTGTCGATCAGGACCTGGCGGGCCTCTTCCGGCGGAAGCGTGTTGACGGCAGGGGCACCGGCCAAGCTGTCGATGAAGGCCTGCGTATCTGGCGACAGCACCGGGGCGTCCTGGGCTCCGGCCGTCAAGGGCATCAACGCGGACAAGGCAAGCCCGGCAGTCATCGTGCGCAAGGGAAAGGTCATTTGAGTTCTCTGTTCCTGGGGGTCGCCCGCCACCGCGTCGATATCTTTGGGGAAGGTGCAAACCTTCTCCAATGCATCACGCATTACGGAAATCAGCGAGCCTGTTTGCATTTTTTGGAACCGTAATTCCACAATTTGCAAACCCCGATTATGCTGGAAAGGTTCCCGCCTAGTTGCCATCCACAAGCTTGTTCAACAAATCCCGGACCTCTTCTCTGGACAGCCCTGAGGACATCATGAGAGATGCCCCGTAGGCGCCGGAAATCAACACGCGCGCCCTAAGGATCGCATCCGGCTCCCCCGCGTCCTGAAGCACGGCAGTCATGAGGCCCATCAACGCACTATGGTGATTGGCGGCGATCTTGCGCACATCGGGATCGTGGCGCCCCCGTTCCGTGACCACGTTCACCATTAAGCACCCGCGGCCTTCGTCGACATGGGCGATTTGGTGAACCACCTCTTGAAGCTTTCCTCGCGCGTCCCGTGGACTTTGCGCGATATCCCTCAGCAACCGGATACAATGCTGCGAATACAGGTCCAGTGCTTCCAAAAGGACCGCTCGCTTTGACCCGAATGCAGCGTAGAAGCTTGACCGGCTCAAACCCATGCGGTCGATCAGATCTCCAATGGGGGTCGCCTAGAGCGGCCATCCCACAGCAGATCCATGGCCGTTTCAAGAACGACGCGCCGATCGAAGCCTGTCGGGCGGCCAGCCTTTCGGAGAGGAGAGATGGGACCGTTCATCTGGAACGACACCGAGTTCGATCTTCTTGGAAGTTTCACAGCACAGGGCATGCTCAACTCAGATGCTATTCTGTCAGTGCCAGGGAAATTTTTAAACACTCTGCACCATTGTTCGGTTCTAATCTGCAGGGTGAAAAGTGGCAATTTGCGCCTGTTCTCAGATATCTGAATGAATGCCGCCCTGAAGAACGCGGCGGCGAGACCATGGAGCAAGCAGCTGTTTCGAGCGCACCCAACCTGGGGAATGGTGGCCGACACCATTAGGCTGAAGATACGGCAGTCCCTCAGTGCGTTATCAATCGAACAACATTGGCCCGCAACCCGCCTGCGGCCATATGGGTGTCCAGCCAGATACTGACATTGTCATGACCGCTTGCAGCGTTGTGCTTTTTTTTCGGCTTGTGCTATGGTTGCTCTTAATTTTCCAAAGGTCATGCGGGTTAGGCCATTTAAGCCTCTTTCAAGAGCGTCACCTAATAGCGGGCATATGAAATGCAGGGGTTAAGGATCAAGGCATGAAACATCAGACACGTGTTTTTACTGCGCTAGCGACACTTGCCGGCGCTCCGGCATGGGCAGGGGGGCTGACGGTGCCCGTCATCGATCAGCCCATCTCGATTGAGTCCGTTTCTGTCATGGCGCCGCTTGACTGGGCGGGCGGATATGTCGGCGGCAATCTTGGCTATGGAACAGCCGAGATCGAAGCGCAGGACATTCTGGCATTGCAGACGGATGCGTTGGGCATCGGCCGTACCCTGTTTAAACCCGACGGGCTGACAGGCGGTCTTCGCGGCGGCTATGACTGGCAGCGCGGCCAATTTGTGTTTGGCCTTGGGGGCGATTATTCTCTTGGTGACAGAGATAGCGGGCTGGAAGATGCCGACACTGCCGTCACCCTGAGCGACCCGACTGCTACCCTATCTGAGGTGGGCCGCGTGTTCGGTCGCGTAGGCTATGCGACAGGGCCCTGGTTGCCTTACGCGTTGCTGGGCTACAGCACCGCAAAGCTGGAAATCAGCGGCCCGGATGGCGGCGAGGGCGACATCGAAGGTGTCACAGCTGGTATCGGGGTTGAGCGACGCTTCATGGGCAACTTCTCGGGATATGGCGAATATAGCTATACCGACTTTGGCGACGTTGCGGGTGCAGATGACCAGATCAGCGTCGATCTGAACGAGATCAGAATGGGCGTGAACTATCGCTTCTGAGCCCTGACGTGACCGGGCAACGGCCCGGTCACGTCGCAAAGACCCACAAGACCGAAAATCCAAGGGCCAGCCATGGGCCAAAGGCCAATGTTCCGTCAGGGTTTCGTGACCGCAGGGCCTGAACTCCGACCTGCGCCAGGCCACCGACAGCCGCGATCAGGACCAGCGCTGGCAGCATTTGCCAACCTAACCAAGCCCCCGCCGCCGCCAGCAATTTAGCGTCGCCAAGACCCAACCCCTCGGTGCCGCGCAGCCGGAAAAAAGCGCTGCCGATAGCGGCAAAGATTAGATAGCCCACTGCCGCCCCGATTACCCGGTCGTTCAGCACCTGCGATGGTGCGCCCAACCAGACCTGCCCCGCCGCCAGGGCCAGTCCCGCAGCGATCAGCGGCAAACTTAACATGTCAGGAATACGCCGGTGTCGGACGTCGGTCACGGCGATGGCCAGCAACGTGGCCAGCAGGCAGAATGTGATCAGCATGCGCAACGCTAGCGCGGCACCGAAACAGGCGAAAGCTACAGAGATCACATTCTCGTCGATTCACTTTTTTTCAACCACGACGCAACTTGCTGTGACATGGTGCGTGAATGGCTTGGACGCACTTTGCCCGTCATGGATCGCTAAAGTCTGTCCGCATCCGGCAATGCCTTATTGATCGACTGGTATCTATTGTTTGCCCGGTGACCGTTAGGTCATCTGAATGGAGGATAAGATGACGTCTCTTTCCCGTTATACCCTAAGCACGATACTGGCAGGGTCAGTGGTCCTGACAGCGCCCGTCGCCTTTGCGTCCAGCCACCGCGAGGCCCCGGCAACTGCGGGCATGCCGCGCGTCGATGCGACCGACTTCTACATGTTCCGCAGCTACGAGCCTGGACGCGAGGATTTCGTGACCTTGATCGCGAACTATAACCCGGTTCAGGCCCCCTATGGCGGTCCGAACTATTTCGCGCTGGACAACGATGCAATCTACGAGATCCATATCGACAACACTGGAGATGCGGTCGAGGATCTGACCTTTCAGTTCAGCTTCGACAGCGCGCTGGCGAACGAAGGCAACGGAATCACGCTGCGGGTGGGCGATCAGGACGTCGCCATCCCCCTGCGCCAGGCAGGTCAGTTAGGCAACCGGCCGAATGATCCCAACATCAACGAGACCGAGTCGTATACCGTGACGATGGTACAAGGCGACCGCCGCAGCGGCACACGCACGCCAATCACCCGGGGCGGCAACGACTCTGCGCGGTTCGTCAAACCGATCGATAATATTGGCAACAAGACGATCCCGGATTATGCGGCCTATGCCAATGCCCATATTTATCCGATCCGCGTTCCTGGCTGCACCGGCCAAGGCCGCGTGTTCGTCGGCCAGCGCGCTGAAGCTTTTGCCGTCAATCTGGGCGAGATCTTCGATTTGGTAAACCTTGTCCCGATCCAGGGCGCGGCCAATCCTACCTGGCCGCAATATTCCACTGCGACCCCATTCCCGGGCGGCATCACCCAAGACCGTGCGAACGACGACCTGGTCGACAAGGCCAACGTGACCTCAATCGCGATGGAGCTGCCAATCTCGTGTCTGACCGGCGAGGGCAATGGCGTCATTGGCGGCTGGACCACCGCCAGCCTGCCGCAGGCCCGCCTGCTGGACCCGTCGCCGACCTATAACGGCACCGCGTCGCAGGGTGGCGCGTTCGTTCAGGTCTCGCGCCTGTCCGCGCCGCTGGTCAACGAAGTCGTCATCGGCCTGCCCGACAAGAACCTGTTCAACGCTGCACAGCCGACGCAGGATTCCGCACTCGCAACCTATGTTACCAACCCGACGCTGCCCGCGCTGCTGAACCTGCTGTTCCGCGATGCGGTCAACGCGACCTTGGGCACCGATATAGAGAACCTGGCACCCACTAACCTACCGCGGACCGACCTGGTCACCGCGTTCCTGACCGGCTTCCCGGGCGTGAACCAGTTGGCCACCGTCACCCCGTCGGAAATGATGCGCCTGAACACCGCCATCCCGGCAACGCCGCGCGCCCAGCAGAACGCCTTTGGCGTCGTGGCCGAGGATTTGGCGGGCTTTCCGAACGGTCGCCGTCCTGCCGACGACACCGTGGACATCGCCCTGCGCGTCGTGATGGGTGCCCTGTGCCATCCGCTGCCCTTGGGTGCCGAACTGGGCATTCCGGGTGCGGTCCAAGGCACGCCAAGCGATCTGGTCAACTTGGGCATCTGCGAGCCCGAGGATGCGGCCGTGGGTAATGTGCCCTTTACCGATGGCGCACCGATCACCGCCGCCGAACTGCAGAATGCCTTCCCCTATCTGAACGCGCCGATCCCCGGCTCGCCCAACAACTAAGGACAGGACATGACCAGACACGTCAAACTGCTGTCGGGACTGGGTCTTGCGCTGGCCGTGCTTGCGGCCTGCGACGGATCGGACGGGACGTTCGGCAATGCCCAGACCCAGTTCGGTCCGGCCTTTGCCGCGGCGTTCAACGCCCAGCCCGTGGACGAACCGAAAGAGGATCTGGCGATCATCTTCCGCGGCGTCAATGGCCCGAACTTTACCGCCGAGCCGATCGACATCTGATCGCACCGGCACATCTGACACGGGGCGGCCGCACATCGCGGCCGCCCTTTTTCGCATGCGGGTCAGGGCCTGCCGCGGAACGGCGTTTCGCGTGCGACAACGGCGACGCTTGGGCGGTCACCCGGCCCGGTCGCCCGCTGGATCAGTGCGGTCGATTGCTGGACGGTCTGGCCAACTTGCACGCTGACCGTGACCCCGAACCAACTTGAGGTGAAGCCTGCTCCTGGCGGCAGGATAAGCCGAGCATTCACTACGTCCTGCGGTGTTAGCAGACCATTGCGGTCGCGGGTCGCGATCAGAGTCGCGGCCTGGACCGGATTGTCGGTCAGCACGCCGATGACGTGCGGCGGCGCAGTGTTCAGGTTCACATCCGTCGAATTGGGCAATACGGTCAGAAAATCCGACAGTTGGGCCACTTCCTGCGGGGTGAGCCCTGCCTCGGCGGTCAGGTCGCCAAGCCGATCCAGCACTTGCTGTTGCGCCAGCCGCGCGACCACCCGCGCCGCCACGTCGGCGGGCAGATCCAGCGCTGCGCCCACCCGGGTCAGGACCTGCGCCCCAAGCGCACCGCGCATCGCGTTGCTGTTCAGGTTGATGCGCGATTGTGCATCCTGGATGGACAGCGAAAAGCTGCCCTGCGCGATGGCGATGGGGTCCTGTGCGACCTGCGCCCAAGGCTCGGACAGGTTGTCGGTCTGGGGTGCCTCCGCCATGTCGCGGGTCAGAGCGGAGATCAGACTGGCCTCCCCGGCGGCGATGAGGGCCTGTGCCTGACCGGCATCGCTGAACCTCTGGCTGCGGGTGATCGACAGATCCGAAAGGCTGATCATTGCGTAGAGAACCGAAGATGCCAGCGCCAGGGTGACCAGCACGTTGATCAGCACGACGCCATCCTGCGGGTCGCGGGCCGCCATCAGCGCGGCTCGGAGGGCAGGGTGGCGACGCGGCGCAGTTGCCTGTCGTCGGCCAGGGTGATGATAGCGGCCACCGCCACCGGGTTGGGCGGGCGCTGCGACAACACCGCGACCGCGCGCGGCGGCGGCCACTGATCCACCCATCCCACGCCCGGATCATAGAATTGCCAAGCAATTCCCGCCACATCGCTCAACAAAGACTGGCGCGCCACCGGGTCGCCGCCGGCCGAGGCGACATCGCGCAGCAACACCCCCTCCTGCACCTGATAGGTCAGGGTGATCCAGCCCGCGCCCGTTTCGGCCGCACTGCGCCCAACTGACAGGACCGGCCCTGCTTCGCCATCCTGCCAGGACAGTGTGCCGGACCGCGCCTGCCTGAAATCGGTGGAAAGAAGGTACATTCCGCGCTGGATCTGGGCCAGACGCTCCAGCCGTCCCTCGGTTCCTGCCTGGGTGCGCAGGATCTGGTCCAGCATCCCGAACCCCGCACCGCCGATCAGCGCGAACAGGACCAGCGCCACCAGCACCTCGACCAGCGTGACCCCTGCCGTGGCAGATCGCAGGGTGGG
Source organism: Paracoccus liaowanqingii (assembly GCF_004683865.2). Lineage (NCBI taxonomy): Bacteria > Pseudomonadati > Pseudomonadota > Alphaproteobacteria > Rhodobacterales > Paracoccaceae > Paracoccus > Paracoccus liaowanqingii. The sequence continues at coordinate 148,379 of NZ_CP040763.1, forward strand.
GCGCGTCACGTGCCGGTAATCTCGCCCAAGGCCTCGATACCGCCACCCACAATGCCCAGCACGGTCAGGTCGCGCTGACAGCGGCCATCTTCGACAAAGCGGAAATTACCCAAAGCACCGGTAAAGCCCGCCTGCCGCAACAGGCCTTTTCGGTTCAGCTCGCCCGAATTGCCCATGCCGACGGCGATCAGTGCCGCATCATACCCCAGGGCCGCGATGATGCCCGGCGCCTCGCCGAAAGCCGCCTGAAACTGGTCCGAAAACGGCTGAAACAGGTTGGGTGGGGCAGCGGCAAACCAAGCCCCGGAGAGGTTCGGGTCGGCCGCCGCATCCGACACGCCCCATTGGACCGATCCCAACACCTGCATGCCACTGCCTTGCAGCTGTCGGGCAAACGCTGTCAGGGTCGCGCCCCCATCGGGCAGGAAAACTGCTTGCGGCAAGGTGCCTCCGCTTGCAGCGCGGATCGCATCGATCAGCCCCCCCTGTTCGGGGTCGCGCAGCAGCGTCGCAGTCAACGTGATGCCGCCACCCCGGGCGATGCCCCCCGCGGATGCGATCGAGGCGACCCCAAGCGGCGTGTTGCGCGCTACCAGTGCGATCCGCGTCAACCCCTGCGCGCGGGCATAGCTGAACATTGTCGAGACCGATTGCGCCGGTGTGACGCCCATGACGAACGCGCCTTGCGCGCCCAACGTGTCGTCATTGGAAAACGTCACCACCGGCACCCCACCCGCCACCGCCAGAACCGCAGGCGTCTGATTGCCCCGCAACGGCCCCATTAGTATCCGGGCGCCCCCGGCCAGCGCCCGGCGCGCGGCCTCTGCGGCACCGTCAGGCGTGTCGGCGGTGTCAAAGACCGCAGGCGCGGCGGACGGATCAAGTCCCTGCGTGACAAGCGACGCCGCCCGCCCCATATTTTGGCCGACAGCAGACAGCGATCCCGACAGGGGCAGCAACAGCGCCGCATCACGCCCGCCCACACCCGACCCCCGCGCGCCAAGCGCGCCGCCGCCGCAGGCCGCCAGCGGCACAATCAAGGGAAGAGACCAGGATGCCAGAAGCGATCGACACAAGGTCCGACGGGAAATCGCGGCTGCGGACGGTTGTTCTGTCGTCATCGGTGGTCCTCCTTGGAATCATCGCGCTGAGCGTTGGTCTTGTCTGGTATATGCCAGCGCGGGTGGTGGTGCATCACGCAAACCTGCCTTTGGGCGAGGCGGTGGTATCTGGCAGGGCGTTGGCGGGGGCCGCGGATCTGCCACAGGGGTATCGCGCGGAATGGCGGATCAATGCGGGACGTAGCTTGCTGGCCTTTTCGCCGACATTCGATGTGACTGCGATCGGGCTGGGGGCGGACCTGCGGGGCCGCGTGTCGCTCCTGCCGGGGAAATACACCCTGCGTGCGCTCAGTGGTACCGTGGGGTGGCCGATGGTCACACAGCTGATGCCCGGTCTGGCGATCGGCTGCGATCTGACGGCCAGCTTCGATGATCTGGCGGTCCGTCAGGCGGGTGCTGCGCGTGATGCGTCGGGCGGGCTGCGGACTGGGCCAGGAAGCTGTGCCCGGCTGGACGGCAGCGTCAGCGGCGTGCCGGTACCCGCGCTGATAGCCACGCTGAACGGAGTCGAGGATGGCGTGCAGGGCGTGCTGGCGGCGCAAAGCGCGCCCGACACTCCGTTTGCCACCGCCACGCTGACCGATCAGAACAGACTGATCTTGCGGGTACATGCGGCGGGTGCCCGGCTGGTTCCCGGCATGCCCGCCACATCCGATAGCGAGATAGAGCTGCCGCTGTCGGCCATCCTGCCTTGAGGCGCCGTCAGACCCCCGCAAGGCTGTTCATCGACACGATGGGCAGCAGGATCGCCAACACCATGATCATCACGAACCCGCCCATGATCAGCAGGATCGCCGGTTCGACCAGCGCCACCAGCGCGCGCACCCAGGCATCCAGATCGCGCTGCTGATCGGTTGCGGCACGGTCCAACGCGTCGCCCAGATGGCCACCGGCCTCGCCGCTGGCGACCATCGCGATCAGCATGGCAGGAAAGACCCCGGCCTCTTCCATGGCGCGTTTTAGGCTGATACCCTGCCGGATCTTTTCTGTGGCGTCCACCACGCGGGCGCGCACGAATAGGTTGGGTGTGACGTCGGATGCGGCGGCCAACGCCTCGATCAGGGGCACGCGGCTTTGCACCAACGTGGCCAGCGTGCCTGCGAATTGCGATGCGTTCATGCGCTGGACGACGCGTGCGGTGGGGCGGCGCGTGGCCAGCACTCGGTGCCAGCGCAGTCGGTTCTGCCCTGTGCCCAGCCAGCGTCGGAACCCAAAAGCCGCAGCCACCACCAATCCCAAGGCAATCAGCCCGTATCCGCGCACGAGATCCGATACTGCGATCAGCGCCCGCGTCAGGAACGGCAGGTCCGCGCCGCGCGCGCTGAACACGCGCATGATGTCAGGGATCACAAAGGCCATCAGCATGGTGATGATCGCCAGGCTGACAAAGGCCAGCAGCGCCGGATACAGCAACGCCAGCTGGACGGTCTGGCGGTTTCGGGCGCGGTTCTCAACGAAATTCGCCAGATGCGCCATGACCTGATCCAGCCGCCCCGATTGTTCCCCCGCCCGGACCGAGGCGCGGTAGAAATCGGAAAACACCTGGGGATACCCGGCCAGCGCCTCGCCAAAGGAACGTCCTTCCAGCACCGCGCCGCGCACAGTCAGCAGGATGCCCGCAACCTTGGGCGGCTGCCCCACGGCAATGGCAGACAGTGCGTCTTCGACCCTCAGGCCCGCACCCAGCAGGGTGGACATCTGCCGGGTGACCAGCGTCAGCGCCGACAGGGGGATCCGTGCGCCCTTGCTGCGACGCGGCACGGACGCGGTGTCGGCGCGGGCAGCCTTGCCAGATTGGGCCTTACCGGGCGCCACGCCTTCGACCTCCAGCGGCAGCAGGCCGCGCCCGCGCAGGCCCGCGCGGGCGGCGGCGGCGGTCGCGGCCTCGTACATGCCGCTTTGCGGTTTACCCGCGGCGTCGATGGCTTTGAAACGGAACGCGGGCATGCCCTCAGACCTCTTGCACGACGCGGGCGACGTCCTCGATGGTGGTCAGCCCGGCGCGGATCTGGCGCAGCCCGTCAGTGACCAGACCGGGCCCGTCGCGGCGCGCGGCGTCGGTCAGATCAGCCTCGGACGCACCTTGATGAATCAGGGTTTCCAGATCGCGGGTGATGGCGATCACCTCGTAGATGCCGGCGCGGCCGCGATAGCCCTGACCATGACAGGACGCGCAGCCCGTGGCGCGGAACACCGTCTCGCCCACGGCAAGTCCATCGATCAGCGCCGCATCGGCCTGGGTCGCGGGTTCCGGGCGGCGGCAGTCTGTGCACAGGCGACGCACCAGCCGCTGCGCCACGACGCCGATCAGCATCGGCGCCAGCAGGAACCGTTCGACCCCCATGTCGATCAGCCGCGATACCGCGCCGATGGCGGTGTTGGTGTGCAGGGTGGACAAGACGAAATGGCCCGTCATCGCGGATTCCACGGCGATTTGGGCAGTCTCGCGGTCACGGATTTCGCCCACCATGATCACGTCGGGGTCCTGGCGCAGGATGGCGCGCAGGCCGCGCGCAAAGGTCAGGTCGGTGCGGGCATTCACCTGCATCTGGCCGATCCCGTCCACGGAATACTCGATCGGATCCTCGACCGTCATGATGTTGCGGGTGCGGTCGTTCAGATGATCCAGCGCGGCGTAAAGCGATGTTGTCTTGCCCGACCCGGTCGGCCCCGTCACCAGCAGCATCCCGTCGGGCCGCGCCAGCAGACGGGCAAACACCGCGCCGTCACGCGGGCTCATGCCCAAGCGGTCGAGTCCGAGGCGCGTCTGGTCGCGGTCCAGCAGGCGCATCACCACCCGCTCGCCATATTGCGAGGGGATGGTCGACACGCGGACATCAACCTCGTGGCCGCCCACGCGCAGCGACACGCGCCCGTCCTGCGGAAGGCGTTTTTCGGCGATGTCCAGCCGGGCCATGACCTTGATGCGGCTGACCAACAGGGGCGCCAGTGCGCGCTTGGGTTCGACCATCTGGCGCAGGATGCCGTCGATGCGAAACCGCACGACAAGTCGTTTCTCCTGCGTCTCGATATGGATGTCGGAGGCGTTTTCGCGGATCGCCTCCAGGAGCAGAGCGTTGATCAGGCGCACGACGGGCGCGTCGCCCGACTGGTCCAGCAGGTCGTCCACGACCGCAGCCGTATCAGCCAGCGACGCCAGGTCGTCGTCATCGCCCGCTGCGTCCGATGCATCCGAGGCGTTGTCACGATAGGCCTGTGCCAGCCGCGTGTCGAAATCGGCCTGCGCGACCGGTGCCAGGCGCAGGGCGGGGCCGGCCAGGCGGCGCACCTCGGCAAGGGCGGAGAGGGGGGCTGCGGGGCGGGCTACGCAGACCGGGCCACCCTCGCCCTGTTCCAGAAGAACCCCGTGCTGGCGGGCAAACGCATACGGCAGACGCATGTCGGGGGTCATCGTTCCAGCACCATGGTTGCATTGACCACACCAGGGGCTGGGCGGCGGGACAGGTCTAACTCTGTGGCGCGCAGGGCGCTGTCGCGGGCCATCGCCTCCAGCCACAGGACCAATGTCTGGAACGCAGCGTCGTCCACGGTGACGCGGATGCGCTCGCCTTCCGGTTCCAGACGGCGGATCGTCAGGTCGAACCCTGATGCGGCCTCGGTCACGATGGCGTTCAGCGCGCGGGCGTCGACAGGTCCTGCAGGGGCGGCAGGTACGCTGCCCATTTGCAGCGCGACGAGCGCGCGGTCGTACAATGCGATCTGCTGGCTGGCGGCGTGACGGCGCGACTGCACCGGCTGCCAGATCAGCGTGACTGCAACCCACACCAGCAGTACCGCCGCGCCGATGCCCAGCAGCCAGCGTTCGCGCGGCGTGCGTTCGGAAAGCCAGCGGGGCAGCCAGTCGCGCATCGTCCCGGTCATGGCGCGCGCCGCGAAACGGTCATCTGCACTTCGGCCGCACCGTCGCGGGTGGTGGCGGCACCGGCCTGAACGGACAGGCCCGCGTCCTGCAGACTGGCCTCGATCTGCTGCAGGGCGGCCAGATCGGCGGCCTCCAGCGTCATCACGATGCTGTCCTGCACATAGCTGAGATCGGTCAGCGTGACCTGTCCCGCCTGATCGGCCATCGCGGCAAAGACCTGAGGGGCCAGATCCAGAAACCCGGTCCCCGCTGTCACCCCCGACGCGGTCAGCGCCTGCGACAGGCTGGCCGTCAGGTCCGCGCCCACCGGCTGGCCTGCGGCGCTCAGGGCGGCGCGCAGTTCCACCTCCCGGGCTGTCTCTATGCGGGTCAGGGCGATCATGTCGGCAGTGGCTATCATCAGATGGCCCAACAGAAACGCCAAAAGCACGGCGATCGCAAGACGAGCCCCGCGCGGCAGGCGGACCACGCCGCCGGGCCTGATCCCTGCCATCAGGTCGAACCGCGCTAGCGTCGGATCAGGACCGGCGGGCAGGGGCAGCATGTCCGTGACGGCCATCCCATCGGGCAGCGGACCGCCGCAGGAATGCAATGGTGGCGACCCCGACATGGTCCACAATACGGTCGCGCTGGCAGGATCGGTGGCAAGGCCGGTCCCGTCGGGCAGGCGCACCAGCACACGCCCTGGCTGGCCCAGCACCGCCCATCCGCCCTCTGGAACCGGCAAGGTCAGCACGTCGGGCAGCAGGCGGTGCCCCTGCGGCACCGTCACATCCGCCAACACCTGACGGCTGACGACCGCGACCAGCCAGCGCCCGTCGGGCATCTGCGGTCCCGGCACGACATGCACCTGATCCAGCGATTGGGCCAGATCATCCTCGATCGCAAACCCAGTGGCGATGCGCCGTTGTGCGGCAGACATGGCGGGCAGGGTGACCGACAACAGCAGCACATCCTCGGATGGCAGAAATGTCACGTCGTCGGGCACAGTTACGGGCCGGGTGGCAATCAGGGGTCTGGTCACGTCACGGTCGGGCAGGGCTGCAGCAGGGCTAATCGCGGTCATCTTCGGCCAGTTCGCTTGCTATGATGCTCCATTTTCTTCATGCTGAAATTAGGATGTCAAACCATGCACGGTTTCAAGAGATATGAGGCCGCGCCCGCCAAATCTGCGTGAAAGCCCGACCCATGCGCCTGAAGCCCCGCCGCAACCGCAACAGCCGCGACCCTGAAAGCGGCGTCACTTTGATCGAGATGATGGTCGTGCTGGTCATCATCGGCATTGTCGCAGCCCTTGTCGTGCCGCAGGTGATCGGGCGCCCGGACGAGGCGCGTGTTGCCGTGGCTGGTGCAGACATGCGCACCATTTCCTCCAGCCTGGAAATGTACCGCCTGGATAACCGCACCTATCCGACCACGGCACAGGGATTGTCGGCGCTGTCGGTCCAGCCCTCGCAGGCGCCCCTGCCGGTGAACTGGGCCACGGGCGGTTATCTGCCGGACTTGCCCGTCGATCCGTGGGGCAACCCCTACGAATATAGAGCCCCGGCCGAGGCCGGCCCGTATGAAATACTGTCACTTGGCGCCGATGGCGCGCCGGGCGGCGAAGGCGTGGATGCCGACATTCGTCAGGGACCGGGTGTCGCCACCGCCGGTGCGGGTGGATGACGTCACGCCACGGGACGGACAGGCGCGTGCGGGACCGTCAGGCGGGCCTGACCCTGATCGAAGTGTTGGTGGTGATCGCCGTGATCGGCGTCGCCACTGGCGCCACGATGATGGGCCTGAACGGCGCCGACCGAGGCGCCCGTGCACAATCCGAGGCCGTGCGCCTGTCGCGTCAGCTGACGCTGGCCGTGGACGAGGCCATGATTTCCGGTCTGGCCCTGCAGTTGGTCTGGGACGCGGACGGATATTCCTTTCAGCAATGGCAGAAAGCGGGGGACGGATGGGGTCCTGCCTCGGTTCCGGGGCTGGCCATGCGGCATGACATCCGCGCGCCGTTGCAGATGGGCATGGCGGGCGATGGCGGCGCGGTCCTGATCGCGGCCAGCGGCAGCGGCCCGGCCCGGCAGATCCTGTTCGCCGGCGTGGGCGTGCCTTGGACCGTTGGCTTTGACGGCTTCACCGCTCTGGCCGGACCGCAGGAGCCCGCATGAGGCGCGCGCCCGATGCCGGTTTCACCCTGATCGAGACGTTGGTCGCGTTGGCGATCCTGGCGATGTCGGCCATGGCCTTGCTGGGCGCGACCGAGGCGCATATCCGCACTATCGCCGCGCTGGAATCCCGTGCCGCCGCGCAGTGGGTGGCCGAGAATTATCTGGCCGAACTAGCCGTAGGTGCGGATCCCGACGCCGAACCCGCGCCGATGCTGGGCGTCAGCCTGTCGGTCACCGAGACGCGCAGCCCGACCAGCGACCCCGATCTGGAACAGGTCGATCTGGCTGCAACTGATCGTGCCGACGGACGTGTCTATGCCAGACTGACGGGATTTGTGATGCGCGGGGCGGACAGATGATCGACATAGCACGCCTTACCGGTGGCATGCCGGTCCGGATTTGGCCGGCGGCCTTGTGGACGCTGGCCGCAGCGACTGCGATCAATCTTGGCTGGTCCGCGGCCCCGGTCATCTGGCGCTTGGCTGGGCAGGATGGCCAGATCATTCCCGCCTTCGCGGGTCCTCAGGCCGCCGCTGCAGCGCGCACCGATCTGGCGCCGCTGCTGGACTTTGCGCCATTCGGTCAAGACAGCTTGCCCACACCCGAACCGCAGGTGACGGGCGAAACCAGCCTTGGCCTGACGTTGCTGGGTGTGACGATCGGGAACCCGGCCTCGGCGTCGCGGGCGATCATCTCGGGCGGGGACACGCCGGTAGCCAGCTATCCCGTTGGTGCACGCGTCCTGGGAAATGCCGATGTGGCCGAGGTTAACGCTGATCATGTCGTGCTGCGCGTCGACGGCAGATTGGAAACGCTGTCATTCGCCGATACGCGAACTGCCACCGCGAGGGCCGTGGGCGGCAACCTGCGCAACCTGATTCCGCAAGCGACGCAGGCCGCGCCGACCAACACGTCCAATGCGCCCGAGGACGTGATCAACCGTTACCGCGCCGCGATTCAAGCAGATGCGCTTGGCGTTCTGGACAGGCTGGGTGTGACCCCAACACCCGATGGCTATCAAATCGGTGTCAATGCCTCGCCGGGGGTCTTGCAGGCTGGTATGCGTCCGGGTGACGTGATCACATCCGTGAACGGTCAGCGGGTGGGGGACATGGAGGCCGACCGGCGATATTTCGACCAGGTTGCGGCGTCGGGCCGTGCCCGTGTCGAATTACAACGTGACGGGCAGGCGATTGTCATGTCATTTCCTCTCAAATGATGGGCACGATGCTTCAGTTTCGCATAGGATTTCTCTTGCTGGGCCTGGGTTTTCCGGGCCTGGTTTCTGCGCAGGTGGCGGACGCTCCTGACCCTGTGCTGCCCGGCCCAAATGTGTCAGCGCCGAACGTGATCGAGGAATCGACCCTGCCGTCCCCGGCCGATGCGATCCTGCCCCCGCTGGAGGAGCAGGCCGCGCCCGACGGATCGATTACGCCGCCGGTTACAAGCTTACCGCCTGCCACGTCCATTCCCGCGCCCGCGATCCTTCCGGAAAGTCCGGTCCTGGCAGACAGCGGCCCCACCTTTGTCATCAACCTGCGCGATGCCGACATCCGCTCTTTGTCTGAACAAGTGTCTGAAATCACCAGCCGCACTCTGGTGCTGGACCCGAACGTGACGGGGGTTGTGACGGTCATCTCGACCACGCCGCTAACGGCGGCGGGGGTTTGGGAATTGTTCCAGTCGGTGCTGGCCGTGCAGGGGTTCGCGGCGCTGCCGTCGGGCGATCTGTGGCGCATCGTGCCCCAGGCCACCATCCGCGAAGGTGGGACCACGCCGCAGGAAACGCCCAATCCGGGGCGGCTGGACGTGATCACCGAACTGGTGACCCTGCGCAATTTTCCAGCCACGACGGCGGTCGCGGCCCTCCGCCCACTGGTCGCCAGCTTTGGGTACATCGAGGCGATCGTGGATACCAACACGCTGGTCATCACCGACACGGCGGAAAACGTTCGCCGGATCGAGGATATTGTTCGGGCGCTGGACGTCGATAACGGACAAGAGGTCTATTCGATCCGCGTTCGGAACGCCGACGCAACAGAGGTGGGCGCGGCGCTGCAAGGTGCGCTTGGATCGGCAGTCGAGGGGGCAGCAGGGAATGCCCTGATACCTCGCGTAACCGTCGACGCGCGGTCGAACACGATCCTCTTGAACACAGATCCCGAGACCATTGCGGTTGCCCGCGACATCGTGGCCAGTCTCGATGTGCCCGGCCCGCCGGTGCCGTCGGTCCTACCTATTACCCGAGTCTACAACCTGCGCTTTGCCGACGCGGAATCCATGGCCGAGGTGCTGCAGGGACTGGTGGGGTCCGGGGGGTTGGCCACCAATCCGATCGCGGAATCGCTGCCCGATCCCGATTTTTTCAGCGGAGAGGTCGTGGACGCCACGCTCGGGCAACTGGCTACCGCGCCCCCGGTGTCGTCGCTGGCGGCTGAGGATATCTCGATCCAGGCAGTGGTTGATTCCAATGCCATCGTCGTGCGCGCCCGCGCTGAGGTGCAGGCCGATCTGGCCGCCCTGATCGGTCAACTGGACCAGCGCCGACCCCAGGTCCTGATCGAGGCCGCCATCGTCGAGGTGTCGGGCGACATCGCCGAGGCACTGGGCGTACAGCTAGGCTTTGGTGCCGCCGCCCCGCCTGCTGGCTTTGCGGCCACCTCGTTTTCGCCAGGCGGGCCAACCCTGCGCAACATCCTGACACTGCTGGGCGCGCCGGTCGCGGGGGGGGTGTCGCCGCAGGGCTTGTCTATCGGACTGTCCAGTCAGGATGAATTCGGCGTCCTGCTGCAGGCGCTTGGATCATCGACCAAGGCGAACCTCTTGTCGAACCCGTCGATCACCACGCTCGACAATCAGGCGGCCGAAATTATCGTCGGCCAGAACGTGCCATTTCGAACAGGATCCTTTACCAGCGAAGGCAGCACTCAGAACACGATCGAGCGCCGCGACGTGGGCATCACGATGCGTGTCATTCCCCGGGTGAACCAAGGCGATGTGGTGCAGTTGGACATCGAACAAGAGGCATCCTCGCTTGCGCAATCAACCGTACAGGGAGCTGCCGACCTGATCACCAACACCCGCAGCATCAAGACCACCGTGCTGGCCGACAATGGCGGCACGATCGTGCTGGGCGGCCTGATCTCCGACGACCGACAGACGAACCAGACTGATGTACCGGGCCTCAGCCGGATCCCCGTGGTTGGCGGTCTGTTCCGATCGCGCCAGGAATCTGCGCGCCGCCAGACGCTGTTCGTCTTCCTACGCCCGACAATTCTGCGAACACGGGGCGATGCCCAAGCCGTTTCGGGCAACAGGTTCCAACGCCTCCGCGCGATTGAGGCGGCGCCCCCGGACCAAGGCAGCCTGCTACTTGCACCCAAACCCGTTCAACGTTTGCCGGTCGAGATTGATGGATTGTATTAATCGCGCCATTGCCGCACTTGCGCTGGTCATAATAGGCCTTGCGGTCCCGGCGGCCGGACACGAATTCTGGATCGAACCAAGCACTTTCCGTGTCGAGACTGGTGCTCCCATCACCGCCCGTACCATGATCGGCAGCCACTTTTTCGGCGAAGAGCTCGCGAATTACGCCTCAATGCAGCGGGCCGTGGATGTCTGGCGGGGCAACGACACCCGCCCGGTGACAGGCCTCGAAGAGCAGGTCCCGTCCCTGCAGACCCCGTCCATGGGCGACGGGCTGCACGTCCTACGGTATCAGTCAACGAATTTCCAGGTAACTTATGACAGCTATGCCAAATGGGTCATGTTCCTGCTGGAGGCGCAACGGCTGGACCTGATGGCGCAGCAAGCCCCGGGCGATCAGATCCGCGAGGTTTATTTCCGCTATGCGAAATCGCTGGTCGCGGTGGGGGACGGGCAGGGCGCGGACCGCTTCCTCGGCATGCCGCTGGAACTGGTCGCGCTGACCAATCCCTATCAGGATCGCCCCGAGTTCGTGCGCCTGCGGGTGCATTTCCTGGACGAACCCGCGCCCGACGCGGCGGTCCACGTCTTCATCCGCGACGCGGCGGGCGCGGTGACCAACCTGCGCCTGCGCACCGATGCCGCCGGAGAGGTCGCGGTGCCCACCGACATTCCCGGCACCTACATGGTCAACGCCATCCAGGTCCTGCCGGCCAGCGCGCGCATGACGGAATTGCTGGGCGCGGACTGGCAGTCGCTGTGGGCCTCGATGACCTATGACATTCGCTAGGATCGCGCTGGTGATCGCGGCCCTGTCCGCCGCGGCGTTCTGGTTCCTGCGCGACCCCGCAGCACCCCCCGGTCCGACCGCCGAGCAGGCGCTGCCCGACCTGCTGACGCAGGTATATCGCGCCTACGCGCTGGAGGACGAGGCCGCCATATTCGACGCGCTGTCGCAAGCGGCCACGGGCGACGTGGTGACCGACCTGTATCTGCAACGCCGCGCAGCCCAGGTTGCCGACCATGCCGAGGATGGCCAGACCCAGATCCTGTCGGTCGAGGTCTATGACACTGAAATGCTGGCCGACCCCAACCATGTCCGCGCGGCGTGGCGCGTGGTGGGTCGCGTCAGGCATGCCGCGCATGTCCACGAACGCATCAACCTCTATTCAGCCGATCTGGCGCTGGCGCGGACCGATGACGGCTGGCGGCTGGCGGATTTCGTGCTGACCCAGGCCGACCGCGACGCCGCCATCGAATTCGAGGGCGGCGAGTGATCGCGCTGCACGATGTGGCCTTTGCCTATCCTCAGGGCGGGTTTCGGATCCATGTACCGCATCTGGATATCGCGGCGGGTGCCCGCGTCGCCATCGTCGGCCCGTCGGGCACGGGCAAGACGACAGTCCTGAACCTGATCGCCGGGCTGGTCGTGCCACTGGGGGGCAGCGTGATGGTGGACGGCACCGATATGGCCGCCCTGCCTGATGCCGCGCGGCGCCGGTTCCGCCTGACGCGCATCGGGTTCGTGTTCCAGAACTTTGCGCTGATCGAATACTTGACCGTGCTGGACAACATATTGATCGCCGCGCGCATCCATCCCGACCTGCCCCTGACCCCCAACCTGCGCGCCCGCGCCCGCGACCTGGCGGATGCCGTGGGCATGGGCGACAAGATCGACCGCCACCCGGGCGGCCTCAGCATGGGCGAACAGCAACGGGTGGCGATTGCCCGCGCCCTGCTAGCGCGCCCCGCGATCCTGCTGGCGGATGAGGCGACGGGCAACCTGGACCCCGACACCAAGGGCCGCATCCTGGACCTGCTGTTCGATCAGGCGGCCCGCAGCGGCACGACGGTTCTGGCCGTGACCCACGACCACGATCTGCTGCCGCGCTTCGACCGGACGATCGATTTCCGCGACCTGCAGGCCGCGCCATGAGGCACGCGCTGACGCTGGCTTTGGCCTATCTGCTGTTCCACCGTCTGACCTCGGGGGCGCTGATCATCTGCATCGCGCTGATAGTGGCGGTGCCGGTGGCGACCCGGCTGATCCTGAACGCCGCGCAGCAGGGGCTGGGCGACCGCGCGCGCCAGACGCCCCTGCTGTTGGGCGCGCGGGGATCGACGCTGGATCTGACGCTGGCCGCGCTGTATTTCGACGGGGCGGTGCCGGGGGACGTGACGCAGGGCGCGGCGGACGCGGTCTGGGGCAGCGGGCTGGGGCTGGCCATCCCGCTGCATCTGGGCCTGACCGCGCGGCAGGCGCCGCTGGTCGGCACCACGCTGGATTATTTCGATTATCGACGCCTGACGTTGGCCCAAGGCCGCCCGCTGGCCCAGATCGGAGAGGCGGTGCTGGGCGCATCCGCCGCCCGCAATCTGGGTCTGGCCCCCGGCGACACGGTGGTGACCGACGCTCGCACTCTGTTCGATCTGGAGGGGGTCTATCCGCTGGAGCTGACTGTCGCGGGGGTCTTGGCGCCGTCGCGCAGCGCCGATGACGACGCAGTGTTCGTGGACATGAACACGGTCTGGATCATCGCGGGCATCGGGCACGGCCATACCGAACCCGTGGCCAATGAAAACGGCCTGCCGGTCGTGGCCAGCCCCGCAATCCGCCAGTTCAACCGCATCACGCCCGACACCATCACCAGCTTTCACGTCCATGCCGACCCGGCCGCCCTGCCCGTCAGCGCGGTGATCGTGGTGCCAGACGACGACCGAGCGGCCGCAATCCTGCAGGGCCGCTATCTGGCGGCGTCGGACCCGCTGCAGCTGATCGCGCCGGTGGCGGTGATCGACCGCCTGCTGGGCACGCTGCTGCGCATCGGGCGGCTGCTGGATCTGGTCGTGGTGATCGTGGGGGCGGCGACGCTGATCGCGGTCGCGCTGGCGCTGACGCTGGCCACGCGGCTGCGGGCTGCGGAAATGGCGACGCTGTTCCGCCTTGGCGCGCACCGGCTGACCATCGCGCGCATCATCGGTGCCCAGATCGGGGTGATCCTGATGCTGGGGCTAGCGCTGGCCGCAACTTTCCTGATCCCGCTTGCGTGGTTCTCATCGACCATCGCGGACATGATGCTCTCAACGGGTCTGTGACCCCGACCGAAAGGCTGCCCATGCGTTCACTGATCCTTGGTCTTGTCCTTGTTGCGCCGATCCCGGCCTTGGCTGACGGTCCGGCGGTCACCGCCAGCCACGACGTGCTGGCCGCGATGGTGCGCGCCATCGCCCCTGACGTGATCGTCACCACCATCGCCCCCGAGGGCACCGACCCCGCTACGTTCACCCCCGATATCCCGGCCATTGCCGCCATTCAGGCAGCCGACCTGATCGTACTGAACGGCGCGGGGTTCGAACCTTGGGCCAGCCGCGTCAGCCTGCCCCGCGCGCGAGTTGTGGACACGACCACTGCAATGCAGGAGGACCTAATCCATCTGACCAGCCAAAGCCACAGCCACGGATCGGGGCCCACCCATTCCCATGACGGCACGGCGCCGCATGTCTGGTTGGACTTCACACTGGCCGGGCGGCAGGCGCAGGCCGTGGCCTATGGGCTGACGCGGGCCAACCCGGATGGCGCCGACAGCCACGCGGCCAATCTGGCCACGCTCAACGACCGTCTGGCGGCGCTGGACGCGCAGGCGCAGGCGGTCGGCGCCGCGCTGGCCGGACGGACCGTGCTGGTCGCACAGCCGGGCTTTGAGTATCTGGGCCGCGCCTATGACATCGCGCTGCAGGAGGCGACGCTGGACCCCGCAGCACCCGCCACCTCCGACCAACTGGCTGCGCTGGACGCGGCGCTGGCGGCGGGCGCCCTGCCGCTGATGCTGTGGAACGCCGCCCCGCCGGCGGACACCGCCACCGCGTTGGCCGACCGCGACGTGGCCATCGTGGTCCTGCCCGATGGCGCGCAGGTCCCGGCCGATCAGGACCCGTTCGACGCCATCGCCGCCGGTCTGACCGCGCTGGCCGCCGCCCTGCCCCCTGCCTGACCCTATCTGGAGGATACGGATGATCCACCCCTTGACCCTTGCCGCCGCCCTGTTGCTGACCGCCACACCGGGGGTCGCGCATTACGGCATGATCATCCCGTCCGACAGCATGATCATGCAGGACGATCCGCGCGACATCGACGTGACCGTTTCCTTTGCGCATCCCTTTGAACGCGAGGGGATGGAGCTGGTCACGCCAAAGGTGTTCCGCCTGTACGGCCCGCAGGGTGAGACGGACCTGCTGCCGACGCTGACGCCCGCGCCCTTCATGGGTCAGCCCGCCTTCGCGACGCAGCTGACGATCAGCGAACCCGGCCTGCACGTGCTGTACATGGAGCCGCAGCCGTATTGGGAACCGGCCGAGGATGCGTTCATCGTCCACCACACCAAGACCTATCTGGCCGCCTTCGGACAGGAGGAGGGGTGGTCCGAACCACAAGGCCTAATCACCGAGATCAAGCCGCTGAGCAAGCCCTATGGCCTGTGGGCGGGCAACCTGTTCCAAGGGCAAGTGCTGCGCGACGGCGCGCCCGTGCCCGGCGCCGAGGTCGAGATTGAGTTCTACAATCAGGACGGGGCGGTGACCGCGCCATCCGACGCGATGATCACCCAGACGATCCTGGCCGATGATAACGGCGTGTTCAGCTATGCAGCCCCCGGTGCGGGCTGGTGGGGCTTTGCGGCGCTGACGACAGCAGACTATACACTGCCGCACGATGGCGTTGAAAAGCTCGTCGAACTGGGCGCAGTTGTATGGGTCCATTTCGAGGCGTGGCCATGAATCGAGTAACTTTGTTCGCAATGGCACTGTTGGTTTGCGCCGGACCTGCAGCAGCTCACCAACTGAGCGTTTTTGCAAGGGTCGAGGATGGCGTCGTTCTGATAGAGGCGGCCTTCCCCGATGGCAGACCCGTCGCTACGGGGACGCTGCGCATCCTAGATGCGACCGGGGCGCTGATCATAGAACAGCCTGTCACACCGCCTTATCCGATCCGTTTTGCTGTAGGCGACCACACCGACGGGCTGCGGATCGAGGTGGATGCAGGCGGTGGGCACGACAATTACTGGCTGCTAACGCCCCAAGATCTGAACTGATAGTGATATCTTTCGGTACTCTATTTCTCATGTCAGTTCAGGATACTGTAGCCCACATTAAACGCTATGCGTCATAGCGGACCTGACTACTATTGGGCGAAAACGTTGCATAAGAACGACTTATTGACAGTTGATTGGTGGGCAACGTGACCCACGTTTTCTAGTTAGGTCTCGGGACCTTTGGCCTTCATCAGCAACCGGAGCCGGACCAACATCCCGTGCAACTCGTGCTCCGCGTCCACCATAGGAGGGTAGGGATCAGAAAGCTAATTTCGATGGGAATTTGCAAGAAATCCAATTTTTTTTCTGCTAGTACCGCCAAAGCTTTAAATTGAATCAATCGACGCTCGGCTTTGCATCTTCTCTGAGTTGGCCGTGCTTCTCGCGGCAGTGCTTAAAGTTCTCACAGGCAACAGCCCCAGTGCAGCAATTGTTCTTTCACTGCGTCAGCCCCCAGAACTTGGCGATGTGGCGAGTCGAAGAGATACCGACCTCCAGCATGAACTTGCTTGCTTCGCCTAGGCCTTCGGCACCCTCTGCACTAATGGGCGTGCCGTGGCCCATGTCCGTGATCATGTATTCCTCGATTACCGCCCGTCCCGTGTCGTCACACCAGACTTTATGAGGAAATCCGTCGACCTTCTCCACCCGTGTCGGCGGCCCTTCGACGTCGTGGATCTTCTGCCATTGCCGGACGATAGAGTCGGCGTTGGAACTGTCGACAGTCTTGTCGCTGCCACCATGCCAAACCGAAATGGTCGGCCAGCGCCCCCTGAAATCCGACGCATCGCGCACATGCGCGTCCAAGGTACGGTCCGATGGTCCACCATATCCCTTCATGCGAACAAGCGCCTCCATCAAGTTTTCGGCGCTGCGGTAGGGTAGGCCTGCAATGATTGCGCCTCCGGCGAACACTTCAGGGTAGGTCGCCAGCATCACGGATGTCATGGCACCTCCCGAGGACATGCCCGTGATGAAGATGCGGGACGGGTCTACAGCATGATCATCAACCACTTGCTTGATCATCTGACATATAGAGAGCGGCTCGCCGCGGTCGCGGTGGATGTCGCCGGACTTGAACCAGTTAAAGCTGCCAAGGGCGTTATTCGAGTTGCGCTGTCCTGGGAAAAGAAGCGCGATCCCGCACTCGTCGGCGAGCGTCGACCAGCCTGAGCCAAGATCATAGCTCTCTGGGGACTGAGTGCTGCCATGAAGCACGACCACAAGCGGACCGTTCTTCGGAAAGTTCTCAGGAATATAGGTTTCCGCGCTCAGCGCCCCAGGATCGGTTCCAAAACCATGCAATTCGGCTAGGCTGCCGTGAGTATCTGAAGGTATGGGCATGCAGGCTCCTTGTTCGCGAGCCTCTTTCTGACCCGCACAGAAATATATTGGATTATAGTGACACTGATGTTTTTTTGGTCATCGCCGCACATCTGCCCATGCCACTCCGGCATGTATTGACGTGAGCGAGAAGCTTGTTGTTCAGATCAAACAGGTTTGGGAGGCCGATGTTCCTTGGAAATTACATCGTCGCAGAAGTCGCGCTATGTGTTCATTTGCTGTTGAGGAGCAAGTGCCGGTTCAGAGTAACCCCACTGCCATCAGGCCGCTTCCCGCCCGTCTGTTCAGCCTCGCCTCACGCAGATGTAGGACAGTTAAAGGTGCCGCGAACGCTATTTCCCCATAGCGTGAGCCAAGGCCCCCCCAGCTTCCTCTTTGTCAGGTTTCCCAACGCGGGCCACCGCCGCAGCACCCATCTTCCGTGGAGTACGCAGCATGAATGACAAAGGTGAGATCTGCGCTGTTGAGAGTGTCATCATCACCAGCAAGCTAGACTGCCGGCCCTCCCGCGGGCCGGACTTCGAGGCGGAGAACCGCGCCCTGGCGGTGCTCGCTCAAACAGTAGGCACCAACCCTGGCGGCTTGCTGCAGCAGCTCGTCGAGGAGGTCATGGCTTTGACGCGATGCGATTCTGCCGGTATCAGTATTCTTGAGCCCGGCAGCGAGCACGGCGTCTTTCGATGGGTCGCGACGACCGGGGCTTGGTCACCCTATCGAAACGGCACCATGCTGCGCGAGGAGAGCCCGTGCGGTGAGGCCATCGCGCGGGAAACGATCTTGCTCATGAAGCACCCGGAACGCGTTTTCCCGGCATTGCTGCAAGCGGAACCCGGCATTGGGGAGGTACTACTGGCCCCCTTTCAAATCGACGGGGTGGCCGGTGGCACGGTATGGGCGATCAAGCATGGACCTGATGACCAGTTTGATCGCGAAGATGCGCGTGTCCTTCAGAGCCTTATTCATTTCGCGTCGGCCGCGCATAAGAGCGAAGGCCGCTACCGCGCGTTGTTCGAGGCGGTCAGCCACGGCATCGCCATCAACAGGTTAGTGCGTGACAAGCAAGGCAGCGTTGTTGACGCGCAGTACCTCGAACTAAATCCCGCCTATGAGGAGCAGACCGGATTAAATCGCGCCGCAGCCACGGGCCGATTGGCAAGTGAAATTTTTCCACTCTTCTATCGCCTGTGGCTGGAGACCGCGGAGCGCGTTGTCGCAACGGGCCAATCGGAGCGTCTCGAAGAATTTGTTGCCGATACCGGCAGATGGTTCACCTTCAACATTGCTCCCTTTAACGGGCGTGATCTTTTCGCTGTCCTCTATGAGGACATTACCGATCGCAAGCGCGCCGAGGTGGCCTTGCAGGAGAGTGAGGAGACGCTCGCCGCCGACCTGGCCAATACGGAGCTGCTGCGCGAGCTGGCGGAGCGCCTAGTCACCGAGGAAAATATCGGCGCGATCTATAACGAGATCCTGTCCGCCGCCATGATCATTGCCCAGGGGGATGCGGGAACGGTCCAGACTCTCGATCCGGAAGCGAAATCTCTGACCCTGCTCACCACCCGAAACTTCCCGCGCACCATCAACGACCGTTTCACCGCAGTCGACGCGAGCAGCCGGACCGCCTGCGGCATCGTTCTCAAGACGGGCCAGCGCGCCTTCGTCGACTTCGCTGATGAACCCGACGACACCGGATGCGCTTTGCTTGTCGATGCAGGCTTCCAAACAGCGCTGGCAGTGCCGCTCACCTCACGCAGCGGCAAACAGCTTGGCATGCTGAACATACACTGGCACACGGCCGGGCATCGCTCGACCGAACGAGAACTGCGGTTCCTGGACCTGATCGCACGGCAGGCGGCTGACCTCATCGAACAGCGCCAGGCCCAAAGCGTCCTGCGTGAAAGTGAGGAACGGTTCCGGCTCATTGTCGATACCGCGCGCGACTACGCGATCTTTGCCACTGATAGAGAAGGTCGGATCATAACATGGCCGACAGGGGCGCAAACCGTATTTGGTTGGACCGAGGCGGAAGCTCTTGGTCAGCCGTCCGCCATGGCATTTACGCCTGAGGACCGCGCGAACAGGGTTCCCGAAGAAGAGCGGACTAAGGCGGCGGCATCTGGCTTCGCTCCAGACGTGCGCTGGCATCAACGCAAGGACGGCCGTCGCATCTTGATAGAGGGCTCGATGCGTTCCCTTATCAACGAGCGCGGCGTAATGACGGGGTTTCTCAAGATCGGACAAGACGTGACCGAACGCCATGCGACGGAGCGTGCCTTGGCCGAAAGCGAGTCACGCTTCCGGCAATTCGCCAATGGCACTGCCAATGTCTTGTGGATCAGGGATGCGGCGACACTCCGCATGGAGTTCGCCAGCCCGGCTTTCGAGACAACCTATGGTCGGGCCTGCCATGATATGGGCGGCACCAGCAGCCTGCGATGCTGGGGCCGGATGATCGTGCGGGAAGACCGCAAGGGCGTGTTCCAGAACATCCGCCGGGTGCGGGCGGGTGAACGGGTCGATCAGGAGTTCAGGATAAGACGCGCGACCGACGGGGCACTGCGCTGGATTCACGACACTGGTTTTCCGCTGCTGGATGGGGATGGTGGGATCCGCGCTGTCGCCGGGGTCGCTGCGGATGTCACTGAAACCAGAGAACTGGCCGATCGTCAGGACGTACTCGTAGCGGAGCTACAACATCGCACACGCAACCTTATCGCGGTGGTCCGCTCGATCTCTGACAAGACACTGCGGGGTGCCGCCTCTCTGGACGATTTCAAGGTTCGGTTCCGGTGTCGCCTGGAAGCGCTTGCGCGTGTGCAAGGGCTGCTCTCGCGGACTACCTCGGTCGAGAAGGTCAGCTTCGATGATCTGCTTCGCTCCGAGCTCGCCGCGCTCGGCGCCGACGGCCAGGGCGCGAAGGTGACGCTAGACGGCCCGGACGGGGTGCCGCTCCGCTCCAGCATGGTCCAGACTTTGGCGCTTGCACTGCACGAACTCGCGACCAACGCCGACAAATATGGGGCGCTGTCCACCGCCAACCCTGACGGGCGGCTCGCCGTCCGCTGGCATGTCGATCCTGCCGGTGACGATTCACCGCGCCTCCACGTTGAATGGCAGGAAAACGGGGTTAAGATGCTTCAGGCTGGCGCCTTGCCTCGCGGGGGCGGATATGGGCGCGAGCTGATCGAACGCGCGCTGCCCTATCAACTGCACGCCCAGACAACCTATGAGCTATGCGATGACGGCGTGCGCTGTACGATCGCGTTGCCAATCTCAGGGCAGGGAGGAGCAGTGGAATATGACTTATGAGTAATGCATTGTTGGAAGGCCGTCGCATCCTTCTGGTGGAAGATGATTATTTCATCGCCGACGCCCTGTTGGAGGCGTTGGAAGACGCGGGCGCGACGGTGCTCGGGCCGGTTTCCTCGGTCAAGGACGCGTTGGCGCTGCTTGGTCGCGAACACGATGTTAACGGTGCGGTTCTCGACATAAACTTGGATGGGGAGGCGGTCTTCCCCGTCGCCGACGTGCTTTGCGCACGGGGCGTTCTTTTCCTTTTCGCCACCGGCTATGATGAAGCAGCGGTGCTTCCCGCGTGGCGACACATCACACGATGCGAAAAGCCGGTAAATGTGGCTGCCGTCGTACGTGCGCTGCGAGCGCCATGATGCAGACCTGGAAGATGGTTTGACAGGGTCCGTACCAAATGGCTGCTTTCGCCTGTCCGCAGCGGGCATCAACGCATGCATGTCCGTCCGCTTCCCGCCCTCAGGTTGCCCTCGCCCGTCACAGACGTCTGTGAGGATGCAGCCGCAGCGAAGGGCCGAAAGGTCCGCATAGCAGACAGAATAGGGCTTCGAAGACCCTTCCTTGTGGTAGCCGATGCGATGCGAAATGGCCGCGATGCAATAGCCTTCTTGCTGACCAGAGAGGTTAACTCTATCTCGGCAGGATGCAGCGTACGCATCCCCGCTATCTTTATCGTATTGGATCATGAAACCGCATCGACATCGTCGGAGTGGCGCATCGCGTTCGCCACAGCAACAGCATGATCTCGGCAACCATGTCCTTGAGAGCACGAGCGCAAAGGGCAAGATCCGAGGCACGGCGCGGCAACTTGTCGAGCATTATCTTCAGTTTGCAGAAGAAGCACGGCGTGCAAATGATCGCGTGGCGTCCGAGGCTTTCCTTCAATCAGCCGAGCACTATACCCGCTTAGGCAATCCCGTCCGTCACACCGAGACCCGGCCTGTGAAGCACCCGCCTTACGGGCCCGCGCCGGCTGCGACAGAAACGCGCGCTTCTACCAGTGATACCTGCATAGCTGTTCCATTGGCTGCAGTGTGCATAGGACGAGCGCCTGCGCCTGAAGCCGTCATCGTAAAGATAGCGCCCGAGTTCCATGACTTTAGGAGCCAAGAGCAAACCAGGATCGAAAAGCGGGCAGCGGCAGCGGCTGACCTTGAGCGGGTTGCCGGACGGCATGGCTACACATTAGCACAGTTAGGCTTGGTACTTCGGTCATAGTAACCCAGCCTGTGGCTAATGCTGGTGAAGGGATATGCTTTATCAGATGAAGCTCAGGTATTCTCGCCGCCGTGGAAGCCGAGTGATCGCTAGATCCGCACAGCTGCCGCCAGTGCGGCGCACATTTATCGACGTGAAAAGCCCAGAGCAGCGCTACTGCTCGCCACAGTATGAATGGCTGCTCAAATCTGGGCGCCGCATGCTTCCTAAGCCACCTTGATGCTGGCAGAAAAGCATGGGGACGACCTGAAAGTTGCTTTGATTTTCGCAACGTGTTTTCTGGCACTTCGGTGATCCTCGAGCGCCGTGCAGCCGGGTCACAAGAAAACCGCTCGTTTTTCTGACAGATCACTGTCGTCATCGGTATCGAGAGAAGCAGTCATAGGCGAGCCATCAGATTATCAACGTGGAGGTATCGTGGATCAAACTTGCGGATGGTCCGGCCGCCGACAGCATGTCTGTGCCAAGGTCGTCTGTCCCTATCCACAAAACGGCGCGGTCCTGCCATCACGTCCAAGGTAGTGATAAGTGTGGGGCAGCTTGCGCCGAAGTCGCCGATATGTTGGCGTTTGCTTCAACCTGCCTGTTCACAAGGTCCCGGAGGACGCAGCCATGTCGACGACCCAAGATCAAAACGATATGTTGCTTCAACCCGGCACAACATGCTGGCGAGTGACTGTCGCCAGCCAAGCCGCATTGATCGTGGACGCGGCTGACTATTTTGTGCACCTCCGCAAGGCGCTGACCCGCGCCAAGCGGGCGGCCTATCTGATCGGTTGGGACTTCGACCTTCGTCTCGAAATGGTCCCAAGCCAGAGCGACGAGGACGGCAATGCCCCCGACGGATGGCCTAACCGGCTCGGAGATTTCCTCGAGGCCTTAATTGACGAACGGCCCAGACTGTCCCTGTATATTCTCAAGTGGGATGGCGCGATGCTTGCTGAGTTGTCCACACAAGCCAGGGAGACGCTGTCCCTGAAGAAGTCATCCAGGCGTGTCCGTTTGGCACTCGACAGCCACCATCCGGTAGGCGCTTGCCACCACCAGAAAATCGTGGTGATCGACGACAACCTCGCCTTCTGCGGCGGCATCGACGTCACCACGGGACGTTGGGACACGCGGGATCACAAGCCTGGCGACGATCGGAGGGAAGACCCTGATGGCTCGCTCCACCAGCCTTGGCACGACGTGACCAGCGCGCTGGAGGGCCCTGTGGCAGAAGCCCTTGGTGATCTGGCGCGGCAGCGCTGGCTATCGGCCACAGGCGAGACGCTGCAAGCACCGTTCGGCAGAAGCCATTCTTGCTGGCCGAACTGCCTGGAACCGGATCTCTACGACGTGAGGGTCGGTATTGCCCGCACCGAGCCACGCTATCGTGACGGACCGCTGGTGAACGAGATCGAGGAACTTTACCTTGCGGCTATCCGCGCCGCTCGTCGCACGATCTATATAGAGAACCAATATCTTGCCGCGGGCTCTCTGTGCGAAGCAATGGAGGCGCGGTTGGCCGAGCCGGACGGCCCGGAGATCGTGGTCGTCAACCCGCTGTCGGCCCAAAGTTTTCTTGAAGACGAGGCGATGCATTCTATCCGCTCCCGGATGATCGAGCGGCTTCAGGATGCCGATGACCGTGCCGGTGGCGGACGCTTTATGATCGTTCATCCGGTCAGCGCGGATGGCACCCCGATCTACGTCCATGCCAAGGTTTTCGTGGTTGATGATCTGTTTATCAAAATTGGCTCAAGTAATATCGATAACCGCTCCATGGGCTTTGATACGGAATGCGACATTGCGATTGAGGCTTCGTCGGGAACAGAGCGCGCATTTATCAGGAACTGCACGCTCTCGCTGCTGGCCGAGCATCTGGACTGTGCGAAAGACGCGGTCAATGCAGTGTGGCGGCAAGGAGGCTCGCTTATCGGTGCGATCGAGGCGCTGCAGAGGAGGGACGGGCGGAGCCTGCATCCGATTAAGCCGCATGCTCTTGACCCTTTAGAGCGAGCGCTTGCGGACAGCCGCATTCTCGATCCTCGGTATTGGCCGCACCGTCAGGTATCTTTAACCGACCGCGCCAAACATGCCCTCAAACGCGCTGTCGAACCCTATCAGCGGGAGACACTAGGCTTGGGCGCAGTCGTTTTCGCAGTGGGTATCGCCGCGATCGGCATCTGGGTTGGGCGCGGCATAATGCGTCGCTCCCGGCGTCCGCCTCTGGCGGCACCCGCCGTCATCACCAGCAAAGCCCCGAATGCGCCGACGCCGAGCCTGCGGAGACATTGAGAGAGGTATTGGCTTTGGGGGATGAGCATTTCTTGATGTGCTTCGACGTCTTGGTGTTGCTGTTTCACGCCGATCCCCACATCAGAAATGGCTCAACAGAGCGCTGGACTGCTCAGGATACGCTGTTGCAAATGCAGTAGGCATAACTCTATGCATTCCGGGCCGGAAAGTCTGCTGCCCCTTTGATTTACAAGCGGAACCCCAGCAGGTTTCGCAAGGAGACGATGTGTCGAATATTGAACAGACCGAGATCCGGCAGAAAGTGCTGGCGGATTTCAGCGAATTCGCTCTCCGCAGCGACAGCCTTGATGACGTGCTGCAGGAGGCCTGTCGCCTTGTCGCGGAAGCGCTCAATGCGGATTTGGCGAAAGTCCTGGAAGTTGAGGAGGGCGGCAGGTCGGCTCTGGTCAAGGCAGGTATCGGCTGGAAGCCCGGGATCGTGGGGAAGGAGCGCATTCTGTTTTCTGAGCGCTCCTCCGAGGGCTATGCACTCGACCGCGGCGAACCTGTCATCTCGCGTGACATCAATGATGAGAACCGGTTCGAGTTCGCCGACTTCCTGATCGATCACGGCGTCGTCTCGCTGATAAATGTCCCTATCTACCTTCCAGGCCGAATGCCGTACGGACTGCTGCAGGTTGACAGCACAGAGATACGCAAATTTGGCGACACGGATATTCAGTTCCTGCGGACCTACGCCACGATCCTTGGTCCGGTGATCGATCGCCTGCACAAGGTGCAAAGCCTTGAGCAGGCTGCAGACGTCAACAGGCGCCTGATGCAGGAACTGCAACATCGGGTCAAAAACCACCTCAGCATCGTTGTCAGCCTGGTCAGGGCGCGGGCGCGGCAAACAAAATCGGATGAAGCACGAGCCGAACTGATGGCTGTTGGGAAGCGTATCGATACCCTGCGTCTGGTTCATGAGCAGCTTTACCGGAACGGGATGCCGGATCATCTACCCCTACGTCCATTTCTTTCTCAGCTTATCAGTGGACTATGCAGCATGCATGAAAACGACGATGGTAAGATCGCGCTGGACTTCAGCATTGACGATATCGAGCTGGCTGCGGATATTGCCGTGCCTCTCGGTCTGATCGCCAATGAGTTTGTCACCAACAGCCTAAAATACGCCTTTGGCCCCGAAGGCGGCACCATCTCGGTGAGTGTCAAGTCGACGAACGAGCGCCTGCAAGTGTGCATGCGCGACGATGGAAAGGGCATGCAGCCTGTTCTGCAGTCGACCCCTCCTGGCTCAGGCACCGGCATGAAGCTTATCGAAGCCCTGGCAGAACAACTGGATGGAAATCTCACGTGGCCGATGTCGCAACCTGGCACCATGCTCTGCATTGATCTGAGGAGATGACCCATCTGAGGTTGCGCTGCTCCCCAACCTTGGACCGCCGGATGCTGGAGTTTTCCGGTTCATATCCCAGGTAGAGATTCTTTTGGTCACGGACACCGGCCGGCGACGTCGTTGGACGGACGCCGAGAAGGTGCGGATCGTGGAGGAGAACTGCGCGGCGCCGCGGATGGCGTATACGTCCGGTTTCGGCACTCTGACGGCATGTTAAAGTGTCTGCTAAATGTCCATGATCGATAATGGACATCTTGGATTGAACTATGGCGGGGCAGAAGCTGCGGTTCTGGTCGGTCTATCCATGATTTCTAAAACAGCCAGAACGAGCCCAGAGGTCTGAGGTTTAAACCGTGGAACCACACGCCTGACCGCGGTGGTACTTTTATTGACCGACAAACTTGCGCATTTCGTCAACGACCTTTTCTTCGGAATAAGGCTTTTCGAAGAAGATAGCACCTGCAGGCACTCGCTCAGGCGTTACATGCCGATAACCAGAGGTGACGATAATCCGGACTGCCGGCCAGCGTTCTGCAATCTGAGATGCTAGCCACAACCCATCCTTTCCGTAACCCAGATCCACGTCTGTAAATACGACTGCGATGTCAGAACATGTGTTCAGAACTCTCACAGCCATCTCGCAGTCACTCGCCGCAAGAGCCTGAAACCCCGCTTCCTCGACCATGGCCAGCGCGGCCATGCGTAAAAGCGGCTCATCCTCAACTACAAGAACCATTTGAGCAGTCATAATGTCTCAGGCCTCAAGATCTTGTTGCGTCAACGAGCGGGGCTTTCAGTGTTACAATAAGCCCTAAAGGATCATAATTCAGATCCACGCCCCCGGTTCCCACAAGACCCACTTGAAGCAGCCTTGAGCCAAAACCTTTTTTCTGAGGTTTTGTAATTTTTGGTCCTCCGACCTCGCGCCACTGGATGACGAGGTTGTGGTCATCGTCCACATCCTTTTCCAATTGCCATCGAATCTCTACGCGGCCCGCTTCGTTTGAAAAGGCGCCGTACTTGATTGCGTTGGTCGCAAGCTCATGAAGCAGCATTGATAGAGTAAGCGTCGTCTTTGGCCCTAACTCGACAGGGGGTCCGGAGATTTGAAGGTGTTCGATCTGGACGAGGGCTGCCAGCGTTGATTCGATAACGTCCTTAATTTCCCCGGCTTCCCAATTTCTGTGCAAAAGCACATTATGCGCCTGTGACAGCGCATGAAGTCGGTTAGTGAAGTCGTATAGCGCCTCGGGGGTGAGCGCCGCGCGCAAAGTCTGTGTAGCGATCGCCTGAACCATCGACAGGCTGTTTTTCAGCCTGTGGGACAACTCCTGATTCAACACTGCCTGTTCTTCCTCGGCTCGCGCAGTACTCAGAGCTGCAAGGAGACGATCCGACACGCGACGCATGAAGTCGATCTCTCCCTGTTCCCAACGTCTGGCGTCGACTTGGTGGACAAAGAGGGCACCAACAAGGTCGCCTTTTTCGAACTGTGGTACGCTGATATGGGCTGCCACCTGAATATTTTGATAGCTCTGCAGATCATCAGCAAGTGCGACCTCCTCTTCCGCATTGCACATAATAAGGGGATGTCCCGTCTCAAGCAGCGCAGCGGTGCGAAAAAAATCTGCGACTTGATAGTGGCCCTCCATTGGCGGCACATCGCCGGAGAGGCATTCGCCGATGATAGTGAACTGCGCAGCCTTACGCTTCCGCGTCGCATATCCTGCGCGAGAAACATCAAGAGTTTCGAGAAGAAGGCGGCAAGTGAGATGCGTCATCTCCTTGAGGGTTGAGACCTGCCTTAATTCTTCGCCAAGTTTGAGAAGAGCGTTCTGATAGAGTGCGGAATTTTTTTGCTCCGTAATGTCTTGCACTGTACCGAACATGCCTCGGACATGCCCCTTTTCATCAAGGATGTGCTCGGCGCGGCGGGAAACCCATCTGACAGCTTGGTCATCGGCCCGGCAGATGCGGTAGTCGACATCCAGATGAGCCCCTGACTGCCAGTAGTCGGCATTTTCGAGCTGGAGTCTCCCGGCCTGGTTCAAAATAAGGTCCGCGAGTTCGACGGTCGACACCTCCGGTGCCTCGGCAAGGCCAAACGTTCGGCAAAACTGCGGCGAAGCCACTATGATGCCAGTGTCCAGATTCATCTCGAACGTGCCAATGCGTCCGGCCTCTTGTGCAAGCCTTAACCTCCGCTCCGCGTCCCGGAGCACACGTGCATCCTCCGCACGCTCTCGAGACACCGACATGAAGCGTGCGATGGTCTGAAAGAATGACAGCGCGTCATCATCAAAGGCAGGGACCTCGGAGCTAACAAAAGACACCACTCCCGTGACTTTGTCTTTGAAGCAGATGGGGAAGCCCGCATAGGCTTGAACACCAGAAGTCCTGGCTATTTCGTAGCGCGGCTCGCAGCTTAGATGCAGGTTCTCGAGAACGAGTGGCTCGGCCCGTTCGGCAACAATGCCACAAAGGGGGACATCGAATGAAACGCGACGAAGCGCCATGCTTATCTCTTCATTCACTCCCACGGAATGACGCAACTCAAGATGCTGGCCGTCTGCAGCGACATCGTAAAGAAAGCACATGTCAAAACCCACGGCGTCAGCACCTCCCGCCAAGATAGGCCTCAGCGTGGCTGCAGGATCGTCTGTGTTCAGAAGAGCACTGGCCGCTTGCGACAGCAGCGCAAGCTGCTGCGCTTGCCTGCGCGCCTGCGTCTGATCACGCAGAATATTCACGTACCCCACATGATTACCGGCATCGTCGCGCAGCGGCATCATCTCGGCCGAGGCAAAGAAACGCGAGCCGTCCTTCTTTACATGCCAGCGCTCGTCAGCCGCGCGGCCGCTCTCGCGAGCGGCAGCCATCTCTAGTTCTGGAACCCCAGCACTCTGATCGGCCGGGTTGAAGGTGATCGCTACAGGTTTTTCCAGCATTTCAGCTTCTGACCAACCAAAAACATTCTCCGCGCCCCGGTTCCAGCCGGTGACGTTGCCTTGCAGGTCTTTCGAGATAATTGCGTAGTCAGCAGCGCTGTTCAGCACCTGCCTGTGCCGGGTCTCAATCCGCTGAGTGTCCGCCAGCGCCGCACGCAACTCAACCTGCGTCATTGCTTGCCGGGCCAAGAGCTTCAGGGTTCGAATTTGGGACCCGTCCAGCGAACGAGGTTTGGTGTCGAGAACGCATACCGTTCCAATCGGATAACCATCGCGCGTCCTTAGGAGTGCCCCGGCATAGAAGCGTAATCCTCCTTCCTGCGTAACCAAGGGATTGCCTTCGAAACGCGGATCATGGCGTGCGTCCGGAACGATCATCATGTCCTCAGACAAGATAGCATGGCCGCAGAAGGACGTGTCCAAGGGAGTTTCGCGCACGCCAAGACCGACTTCGGCTTTGAAAAACTGCCGTTCACTGTCCACGAAATTCACTACAGCAATAGGCGTCTGACACACCTCGGCCGCCATGGCAGCGATGTCGTCAAATTCGGCTTCCCGCGGCGTATCGAGAATTTGGTAACTATGCAGCGTCGAGGACCGTGCTTGTTCACTATAATGAGCGGTGCGAAGCGTATTGTTTGGATTGAGCACAGTCATGTTTACCTATAGAAAGCGTCGATGCTTCACATCAACGGGGGTTCCCGAGCAAGCTGCTCTGTAATGTTCTTATGATATGCTTGCAGAAGGTCGTTATAAATTTCAACTAAGTTGGTCTTAAAGTTAATCTATCATAGGTCGATAGACACAATTTCTAGCGCAGTTGAGAGTGTCATCAAGCAAATCCAGTTGGTTCAGAGTTGTTCTGGCCGAACTACTTGAGGCAACACGACACCTTGAGGCGGGTAAGTTCATCTGTCAGCGGCTCGGGCGAAAAAGTTCAGTAAGCATACAAAAACCGAAAACCACCGGACTTGACCGCAGAGAGGAGAGAGGCGGCAAGCCCGATGGCCTTCAAGGTCTTTGTGACCGAACCTTCAGGGAGGAGGAGGGCGGGTCCGGCGAAGGAATGAAGCGGCGAGCTCCGTACAATCAGACCGCCGATTAGGAAGATGTGTGTCATGAGTTATCGCTGCGTTGCAGCATTGCCTTTGGACACCGCTGCGCGGCAACTTGGCCTTCGATTGCCCCAACAAGAGCACCTCTGCCTACAGCTTATTCAACCCGCGGCCTGCCTTCACGCCGGTATCGGGTTTTACGCGCCGCCAGGGAGAGGGGGACGGGGAGCAGCCACGAACTGTAGGTCATACTTTAATGGGAGACGAGTGCCGGAGTGTGGTGCCGCGCAGGATCATTGCTTTACTTTTGAAGCAGACGCTTACATTGGCAAAATGGCAATGCCCCACCAGCTTTCCCCCAACATATCGGAGCCTTGAAGGAGAAAGACCATGCAACTCACAAGGCTTATATATGTTTCAAACCACAGTGGAATAGAAGACACGAGCCTTGAGGCTATTCTAGAAAAATCAATAATCAATAATAAAATAGATAATATTACTGGACTTCTCATTTGCAGTGGTGAAGACTTTATTCAGCTAATTGAAGGAGGCCGAACAGTTGTTGCAAAATGCTTTATGCGCATTATGCAAGATGAGCGGCACCGTGATATCAGAATTGTATTTTCCAAGCCGGTAGACAGCCGTCTCTTTCCTGAATGGAATATGCAAAACGTTAGCGCATCACAAATCAGGAATGAACCTTTGAGCAAATATTGGATAAATGGCTTGTTCGAGCCAGACGAAATGTCGCACAAGGATATAGAGGAGCTTTTTATATTCCTATCCGGCGATATCAAAAAAATCTGAAAAATCATGTGCTTGATGAAATGACAAGGCAACCTGGCTAAAATCATCAGCTTCACGGAAAAGAAACGCGCCGCATGGCGCTCCCTAATCGGCCTTCCTACCGTTAAAAAAAAGAGGTGTTATGCCCCGGACAACCCCAGCACAGTCACTCGCGCCGGGGTTGTCAAAAAGGCAACCAAGAACGCAGCAACACATCCCGTTGTAGAACCAAAGCAGTCAAGGTCCTAACAAAATCTAAGCCTGCTGATCGGCTTGGTGCGTTAGCCATGCCATCACCGCAGGTTTAGAGGCCCTAAAGGTGGCAAACCTATCGATGTGCCGTAGGCAGAAGGCTGCGTTCTTGACGGGCTTGGTTGACAAAGCCAGACATAAAAAAACATTGTTTGCTCGTTAACTTTCGCGATGTCGGGTGGAGGCTCTCTTGAATAGGTTGCAGACTAATCATGATAGGTGGGGTCCAAATCCGCTACAACGGGCAGTGGACGCTGCAGGGATCGCTCTTTGGTCGTGGAATGTTGACACAGACTCATTCGACATGGACGAGCGAGGGTTCGAACTGTGGGATGTGTCGTCAAAAGAAGTTTTGACTTTCGAGCATCTCTCAGAAAAAATTCACCCTGCAGACCGAGATCGCGTTCGTGCAGCATTTAAGGCAACACGAGCAGTCGTCGGACCTTATGAAATCGATTTCCGGACTTTGATTGGCACAAAGGTGCGTTGGATTTCGGCTCGAGGTCGTGGCAGTGACGACGATATTATTAACCGTGCGATGATAGGTGTATTTCTTGATGTGACTGGCCGTAAACAAGCTGAAGAGAGCAGCGAGCTTATGGCCGGCGAGATGAGCCACAGGGTTAAAAACCTTTTAGTCATCGCTTCCGGGCTAGCAAGGATCACGTCCCGCTCGTCGTCCGATGTAGAAGATATGACAAATCAGCTTACGCGTAGGCTGATAGCTTTGGGCCGAGCCCACGATCTTGTCCGTCCGGTGCCGGGGCATGAGGGCGACGCAGCCCTATTGGGTGATATATTTTCGGTTTTGCTGGCTCCCTATGATGATCTGGGCGCATTCGCTGGCCGCATTCGCGTATCAGTACCGAGAATGGGTGTCGGAGAAAACGCGGCTTCATCTTTGGCGCTGGTGGTGCATGAGCTCGCTACTAACTCGCTCAAATACGGCTCACTTTCTTGCGATGAAGGAGTTCTCGATATTTCTGGCGGCATGGAGGGGGATAACCTCCGCATCGTCTGGACCGAACAAGGTGGCCCTGAGATAGATACGACACTTGATCATCGGGGGTACGGAAGCAAATTGGTGCGAGCGACTATCGAAAATTCGCTTGGTGGAACTATCAGCTATGATTGGTCACCAAGTGGAGCTCTTGTCACCATTGAAATGAACGGCGAACTCCTAGGTTCGTAGGCCAAGTATGTCGCGGCTTCCCGCCATCTGTTATCCTCATCCGCCTGCCATCTGCACAGTTCTGAGATTGCGCGAAGGTGATTAACCTCGCATAGCGAATACCATCAAAACAAGCCGCATCCCGGCCATCAACACTTAAGGCAACGCCATGTTTAAAGTTGGCAAAGAATATGAGTTTATTTTCCTGACGTGCACAGACCGCGGGCCGACTGAGACTGGTGGGCGGCGATGGTTTGTCCAAGCGGTTGAAGGGACACTCCTTCATCTTCATTTACCCGCATCACCCCCAGCTGCTGCCGACAAATATCTTGGCCCCAGCCACGAGCAAAACATGATCCTCAATACGGCATCGCCGTTCTTCCACAGCGCCCGCCTTACGGAAGAGATTGACGCAGATAGCAAGCGTCTCGCAGATCTGGCTAAAAGGTGGCGCGCCAGCAATCAGCACAATTAGGTCATGCTAACAAAAAGGGCTTCCCCTTACAGAGCGACTGTTACGCAAACTTATACACGAGCAGAGCTTCTATTGCATATCGTGCAAATTTATCTCTGTCCGATAGCGTACAAAGAAACCCCTGATAAATGATAGTTTTTGCGGAAACCGCTACTACAAGAGCAGAAACAAGCGTAATTAAAGCGTTGCGATCTTGAGGCTATCAACCTAAGATTGATTTTCTTGAGGGGAATACTATGACAATCATTGGCGCTGATTTTTTCCATATGCTAAGCCACTCCGGACCGATCTTTATAGAGGACGGTAGCTTTGATGTAGATCTTTATTTTAAATCCCCAGTACTAAAACCTACGCTTCCAGTACCTTCAGCATTTGCACATTCTTGCTTTGATAATACGGGTCAGCTTACTCGGCTTCCCCTGGAAATATCCTGCTCCATCGCATAAATTGGCTGCTGACCGAACCTCCTAATTTCCGGGATACCTAGTGTTGCCCGCCTGACAGTGGATTCCCTGTCTGGAGTGTGTGGGCAACCGCTCAGACCATGTGCGGGGCAACGTCGCCGCATCCCGATGGGATGCATGCGTCAGGTGTGGAACACTAGTCTGGCTTGAATAACTCTGAACTATCTGAATTTTCTTTTCAATTGTGCCAAATTTGTAGCGGGGAATTGCAGAGTTTCGTATGTTGGTACTTGAAACCGTGCGAATTTCGGAGTTGTGATGAAGCCTCATCCGCGCGGTGAAGAGCAGGATGATCTCCTGTGCCCCCGCCTGACCGGGATGATCGATCTGCGCCATGAACTGGCGAAACTGGCCGTGCTGTTTGACTGGGAGTTCTTCGAGACCGAATGGGCGGGTTTCTTTCCTTCCACGACAGGGCGGCCGGCCACATCGCCGCGGCTGGTGGCGGGCCTGCTGTATCTTCAGCATGCCTATGGGTTGTCTGACGAGGCCGTTGTCGCCCGTTGGGTTGAGAACCCCTACTACCAGCATTTCACCGGTGAGGTCTTCTTCCAGCACCGCCTGCCGATTGACCCGTCCTCCCTGACCCGGTGGCGCAAGCGGATCGGAGAGGAAGGGGCCGAGTGGCTGCTGACCAAGACGATCGAGGCCGGGCGCAGATCAGGCGCGGTGGAGGATCGCAGCCTGTCGCGTGTCGCCGTGGATACGACGGTGATGGAAAAGAACATCGCCCACCCGACCGATGCCCGCCTGTATGAGACAGCACGCGGCAAGCTTGTCGCCCTCGCCGACGAAGGCGGGATCACGTTGCGGCAGAACTATAACCGCCTGGCGGTGCGGATCGGGCGGCTCACGCCCATGCCCGGCAGTTCAAACGCATGGGCAAGGCTCTGAAACAGCAGAAGGGATACACCGGTCGTGTCCTGCGGGATATCCGCCGGCAGTTGGACGGGATTGCGGAGGGGCCCTTCCGGGGACGAGTTCTGAACACCCTCGTGCTCTTCGGTCGTCTGCTCCATCAGACCCCCCGAAGCCGCGGCAAGATCTACGCACTGCATGAACCCGAGGTCAACTGCATCTCCAAGGGCAAGGCCCGCAAGCGCTATGAGGTCGGCACCAAGGTCAGTCTGGCCACCACCATCGACGAGGGCTTCGTCGTGGGCATGCGCGCCTTGCCGGGAAATCCCTAAGATGGCCACACCCTGCCCGAAGCGCTGGAGCAGGTTGCGATCCTGACCGGTCAGATCCCGGATCTGGCCGTCGTGGACCGCGGGTATCGCGGCCATGGCGTGTCGGAAACGAAGGTCCTGATCAGCGGCACCCGCCGCGGCCTGACGCCGAAGCTGAAAGCGCTGCTGAGGCGACGCAGCGCCATCGAGCCCGAGATCGGACACATGAAGACAGACGGACGCCTGTCGCGCTGCCCACTGAAAGGCACGTTCGGCGACGCCGTCTTCGCCGTGCTCTGCGGCTGCGGCCACAACATCCGCAAGATCCTTGCCCACCTCAGAACTTTGCTCGCCTTCATTCTCGCCGCTATCTTGCAAGTGATCAGGACGCCGACCGACAACTTCAAAGACCGAAAGCGTTGTTCAGTCTGAACTTCTTATTTTTTTCAACGACAAGCCTCAGTGCAGCACCTAGGTGTCACATCCCGCGTGATTATAGGGCCGCTTCCTGAACAGGTCCGGCCGTTGTTTCTGCCAGTCCTTGAGCGCATCGATGGGCGTTCGGCCCTTCAGCACTGATTGCGGAAGCTGACCGTTGTAGAGCCGGACGTAGCGCAGGATGGTCTGTTCGAGATCCTCGCCGCTGCGGAAGCGGTGGCTCTGCAGGACGTCCTCGATCCGGCCGTTGAAGCGTTCGACCATGCCGTTGGTCTGCGGGTGCAGGGGCGGGGCCAGGCGGTGCTCGATGCCGAGGTCGGCGCAGAGGCGGTCGAAATCGTGGTTGCCGGTAGGGCCCCGGCGGCGAAGTCCGAACAGGCGATCGGTGAACTCCTTGCCGTTATCTGTAAGCACCTTGGTGATCCTCATCGGCGCGGCGCGTTCCAGATCGCGCAGAAACCGGCGGGCGTTGGCCGCCGTCTTCGCCGGGTAGATGCGCACGAAGACCCACCGCGTGGCGCGGTCGATGGCGACGAACAGATACCGGCGGCGGCTCTCGTCGGCCATCTGCGGCAGATATTTCACGTCGACATGCACATAGCCCGGCTCGTAAGCCTTGAAGGCCCCGTGCGCAGGTCGTGGCAAGGCAGGCTTCAAAGCGCGCAGATTGCCCACGCCATGCCGGCGCAGGCAGCGGTCCAGTCCGGAACGCGAGACATGAGGGTTCAGGAACTCCCGCACCACCGACAGCAGATCATCCAGCGGCAACAGCAGCGACTTGCGCAGGGACACTGCCACAGCTTCCTGTGCCGGCGTGAGCGTCGACTGAAGCCTGTGCGGCGTGTGGGATCGGTCATGGACGCTGTCTCGGCTCCGCCACTTCCAGACGGTCTGCATGGAGATGCCGTAGCGCTCCGCCACCATCCAGGCCGGTTCCGTGCTTGCCTGGATCGCGGCTCGTATCTTCGGTGTCGTCGCTGCCTGTTTGTGAAGAGAGATCAGCATCCTCGCCTCCCGTCCCGAAACTCGCCCAAGATCGATCTTGCCACGAAAAATGCGGTCCGGCGAGGGTCTATGTGATCATCCGGGATGGGACACCTAGGCAAAATTCGCTTGTCTCCGTAATGCCCTAATCGACGACCGGTAGGCTATTGGAGCGATTGAAACCAGCCACAGGCGCACAGTTCCGCAGCAATGCCGATCTTGGGTCGCAAGATGCGGCGAGAATTACCCGATACTCCACGGGCAAGCAAATCTGTCCTTCGCGGATGTCTACCTTGCAGATCGGCAGGATATGCTCGCTTGCATTCGTGGCGGTCGCGTTTAGGTTGAACAATATCGTTCATGTAGGCATACCATGCAAAATGCTCAAGAAGTCGTCGACGAAGAGGTCGCCCGCAGAACTTTTGCAGGCCACGCCGTTCCGGAGGATCTGAAGCCCGCATTTGATCGGCACCGTGCCAATCTGGTTCAGTTGGCCATGTCGCTCGAAACAGCCGGGAAGGATAGCAACACAATTCGAAACCTCGTCGGAGATCTAATGAAGACCTACGAAGATGACCTGTTGGTTCTTATTGAGGCACGGCTGTGACGAACACCTTTCGCTTCAAAGCGGATGATGAACCGGGCCGCTTAGCCGCGTTGCGCCGGTACGGGATTCTCGACTCTGCGCCAGAGGAGGATTTCGATGATATTGTAGCTTTGGTCAAATCTATCTTTTCCATCCAATATGCGGCCGTGACGCTGGTCGACGCTGACCGCCAGTGGATCAAGGCGGCAGCGGGCTTGGAGCCGCAACAATGCGCGAGGGAGGACTCGTTCTGTACCTATACGATACGGAGTTCAGAACCGCTTTCAGTCAATTCAACCAGCACTGATCCTCGATTCATGCACAATCCATTTGTGACCGGGGAGGCTCATATTCGCTGTTACCTTGGTGCCCCCCTCATGACACCGGATGGCTACAATATTGGTGCACTCTGCGTTTTTGGAACCGAACCTCGGGCATTCACAGACAGCGACAAGGAAATCTTGATAAACTTTGCGAGGGTCGTCGTTTCTCAGATCGAGCTGCGGCAGGCAGCCAATCGAGACAGCCTGACGGGAGCGATGACTCGACGAAATTTTGAAAATCAAATGGACGACATCCTCTCTGCCAACCTTCCAGCAAGTTTAATCCTTCTTGATATTGATCATTTTAAGACTGTTAACGACACTTTTGGGCACCCCGCGGGGGATTTGGCACTTAAAGAGGTCGTCAATTGCCTGATGAAGTGCATCCGCCGCGGCGATTGCATTGGCAGATTGGGAGGTGAAGAGTTTGGCATCTTGTTGCCCCAAGCAACCGGAGATACGGCGATGATCATGGCGGATCGCCTGCGAACAACTGTCATGGCGAAGCGCCTTGCCGCCCTTGATCACCGCTCCATTACCATCAGCTTGGGTGTGGCCGAACGAGGGGGCCGTGAGCCCGCTGAGGATTGGGTAAAAAGAGCAGATCTCGCGCTTTATCAAGCCAAGGAAACTGGGCGGAACAAGGCTGTGCAAATGTCGCGTCAGGTCGCTTCGGTCTAAGTCATCAGTGGGAAAAATGTAATGGAGATTAAATCCAAGGTAAGATGATCCGGCAGTTTGGAACGGCTGACGTTTGAAATGAAAAAGAAGGGCTTGCAGGCTGCGTCATAGCGTGTATGCAAATCCAGCCCTGATCTCCAAAGAAGCGGGCCACTCCTTCTGGCTGTGCTAATACTTTATTCAACAATGGCACATATGGAAAGTTCGGGCGTTGTTATGGGTATTACCTGAAATCAATCGGGTTGAGTTTCTTATCCGCTTACAGGAACAACGCCTTGATGCCTCACAGTATCATCATACCTCTTTATTGTCAGAGTTTCAGTTAGCGTTGTCGCGGGAGAGACTGAGGCACACGTATTCCACAGTCGTGCCATAAACTGATATTACTCATCAGCCATGGAACTCCTGCACTGAAACCGTGTACTGAAACGCGTGATCTCGTGGGGATGCGGTGACGTGCCAGTATAGATCTCGACATATGACGGGATCCGCGCCAGACGGGTCTGTAAGCTTTCACAAGACTGCATTGATATATAGCCGATTTGGACTAGGTAGACCGTGCGCGCGCGGACATCGGCCGCCATCGTGTCGTGACCCCATGCCAGCAGCAGGTCTGACAGCGCGCTGAGGCGCAGGGAGTCCGCATCCTTGACGCGTTCCGCGATTTCTGGATCCTGCAAGGCCCAGCTTCGCACAGCAAACTCCAGCCGCGAGTCGAACGCGTCGGATATGAAGCAGCCGATGACGTTCAGCATCGCTTCGGCCTGAGTTGCCGCGTCGTGGCGTGTCGCATCTATCAGGGGGCGGGTGGTGCGCTCGGTCCACAGGTCCAGAAGAGCGGTGAGCAGCGCGTCACGGTCCTGGAAAAACCAGTAGAAGCTTGTGCGCGATAGGCCCAAGGTCTTGGCAAGGGGCATGATCTTGACGGCGTCCACGCCATTTTTGATCAGCGCGCGATAACCTGCGCTCAACCATCCGTCGCGTGAGCCCCGCCAGCCGGTGAGCGGTATCGGTTTGTCTTCCATGCCCGAATCCTATCGGCCGGCCTGTTCCCCATCAAGCCACCGATCCTACCGCGTACTAGGGCAAGAACCTCCATGATAAATTAATTGACACATGTGAACATTTCAGGGCTTTCTCGGGAAGCACTCCCTGATGAGGCAATCAAGCATGCCCAGTGACCCTCTGCTGCAGCCCTTCCGTCTCAAGCATCTGACGCTGCGCAACCGGATCATGATCACCAGCCACGAGCCCGCCTATCCCGAGGATGGAATGCCCAAGGGGCGCTACCGGGCCTATCATGTGGAGCGGGCGCGGGCAGGGGTGGCGCTGACCATGACGGCAGGATCGGCCTCGGTCTCGCGCGACAGCCCGCCGGTCTTCAACAACATTCTGGCCTACAAGGACGAAGTCGTCGGCTGGATGCGCCAGTTGGTCGACGACTGCCACGATCATGGTGCGGCTGTGATGATACAGCTGACACATCTGGGCCGCCGTACTCGGTGGGACAAGGGCGACTGGCTGCCTGTACTGGCCCCCGGTCATGACCGCGAGGCTGCCCATCGCGCCTTTCCCAAGCGCATGGAGGACTGGGACATCGCGCGCGTCATTGCCGATTTCGCGGATGCTGCCGAACGCATGAAGGCCGCCGGCGTCGATGGGATCGAGCTGGAAGCCTATGGCCACCTGCTGGAACAGTTCTGGTCGCCCCTGACCAATAATCTGGAGGCACCCTGGGGCGGCAGTCTGGACAACCGTCTGCGCTTCACGATGCAGGTCCTGCAGGCGATCCGCGACCGCTGCGGGCCGGAGTTCATCGTCGGGCTACGCTACACCGGTGATCAGGATCTGGCAGGCGGCATGGACGCCAAGGAGGGGATGGCGATCTCGCATCGGCTGAAGGACAGCGGGCTGGTCGATTTCCTGAACGTGGTTCGCGGGCATATCGACACCGATGCCGGTCTGACCGACCTCATCCCGGTGCAGGGTATGCCCTCGGCCCCGCATCTGGACTTTGCCGGGCAGATCCGCCGCGCGACGGGGTTTCCGACCTTTCACGCCGCGCGCATTCCCGATGTGGCCACCGCACGCCATGCGATCGCGTCGGGCCTGCTGGACATGGTCGGGATGACGCGGGCGCACATGGCCGACCCGCATCTGGTGCGCAAGATCATGCAAGGGCGTGAAGAGGACATCCGTCCCTGCGTCGGTGCCAACTACTGCCTCGACCGGATTTATCAGGGTGGGCTGGCTTTCTGCCTGCACAATGCCGCGACGGGGCGCGAGGAGACCATGCCCCATGACATCCCGTCCGCCCCCGCACGGCGCCGGGTGACCATCGTCGGCGCCGGTCCGGCGGGGCTGGAGGCCGCGCGCGTCGCCGCCGCGCGGGGCCATGCGGTGACGGTGTTCGAGGCAGCGGATCACCCCGGCGGGCAGATCCGCCTGACCGCCCTGCAGCCCCGGCGGCGCGAGATGATCGGCATCATCGACTGGCGGATGGCGCAATGCGACAAGGCGGGCGTGCAGTTCCGCTTTAACACCTATGCCGAAGCGGCGGAGGTGCAGGCGACCGACCCCGACGAGGTGATCATCGCCACGGGCGGGCTGCCCCATACCGAGGTTCTCGACCATGGTAACGATCTGGTCTGTTCGGCCTGGGACATCCTGTCGGGCGACGTGAAGCCCGGCCAGGAGGTGCTGATCTTCGACGATGCGGGCGATCATGCGGGGCTGCAGGCCGCCGAGCTGATCGCCGCGACCGGCGCCCGGGTCGAGATCGTCACCCCCGACCGCAGCTTCGCTCCCGAGGTCATGGCGATGAACCTGGTGCCCTACATGCGCAGCCTGCAGCGCCGGGACGTGACCTTCACAGTGACATGGCGCCTGCGCGCGGTCATCCCCGAAGGCAACCGGCTACGCGCCACGCTTGGCAGCGACTACGGCGACATGACCCGCGACCGGCTGGTAGATCAGGTGGTGGTCAACCATGGCACCCGGCCCTTGGACGCGCTGTATTTCGACCTGAAGCCCCTGTCGCGCAATCTGGGCGAGGTCGATTACGACGCATTGATCGCAGGCGCCCCGCAGGCCGTCGCGCCGAACCCCGAGGGTCGGTTCCGCCTGTTCCGCATCGGCGATGCGGTGGCGGCCCGCAACACCCATGCGGCCATCTATGATGCGCTGCGGCTGGCAAAGGACCTCTGACAGACTAGGATCTGCCACAGCGATCGCAGAAGTCGCGTGGCATCGAACATAGACATCAACCGGAAGACATGACGATGAAATATCTGCTTTCGACTGCAACACTTGCCCTTTGGGCTGCCTGGACCGTCCCCGCGCTGGCGCAGGACGCGCCCGACACCTGCAACGATCTGTTGATCGCGCAGATGGGCTGGGCGTCGGCCGAGATCATCACCGAGGTGGCAAAGTTTCTGCTGGAACAGGGCTATGGCTGCGATGTGACGCTGGTCAAGTCGGACACCATCCTCGCCATCACCTCGGTCGCCGAGAACGGCGAGCCTGACATCGTCACCGACCTGTGGCTAAATTAGGCGGGCGAGGCCTATACCCGCCTGGAAGCTGCCGGCACCATGGTGACGCTGACCAACGTTCTTGATCCGGGCGGCATCGAAGGTTGGTGGATCCCCACCTACCTGGCCGAGGCGCATCCGGAACTGACGACCATCCAGGGCGTGCTGGACAACCCCGACCTGGTCGGACCGTTCGACAACTGCCCCGAGGGCTGGGGCTGCCGGGTGGTCAGCGACAACCTGATCCGCGCGCTGGATCTGGAAGGTGCAGGGATCGAGGTGTTCAACCATGGCTTGGGCGAGACTTTGGCCTCGTCCATGGGATCCGCAGTCAGTGAGCAGGAACCGTGGTTCGGCTACTGCCGGGGGCCGACCGTTCCGCTCGGCAAGTACGACATGACCCGGATCGACCTCGGTGGCTACGACGAGGCGAAATTCACACCGCTTCAGAACCCCGAAGCCCCCGACCCGCAAGTATCCGATTTCCCCGAAGCCCCCAGTGTCGCCGCAGCCACGGCCGCCCTGGTCGACAACCAGCTAGAGGTGGTCGAGTTCCTGCGCAAGATGACGTTCAGGACCGACGATCTGAACACGCTGCTGGCGTGGCAGGACGACAACAGCGCCTCGGCGGAAGAGGTGGCGGTCCAGTACCTGACCACGAATACGGACAGCTGATCGGCCTGGCTGTCCGAGGACGCCAAAGGCAATCTGTCCGCGTTGCTGGGGTCGAACTGATCTCCGGCGCCGTCGATAGGCAACGTTCAGGGGGATGACATGGCAAGCTATGCTAGACTGTTC
This sequence comes from Paracoccus liaowanqingii, assembly GCF_004683865.2. NCBI lineage: Bacteria > Pseudomonadati > Pseudomonadota > Alphaproteobacteria > Rhodobacterales > Paracoccaceae > Paracoccus > Paracoccus liaowanqingii. The sequence continues at coordinate 189,226 of NZ_CP040763.1, forward strand.
GATGCCCTCGGGCTGAGAGAGTGGTGCGATGCCGGCGGCGGCGGAAGCGGGCCGATGTCGATGGCGGACCTGATGGCGCAAGCATCAGGGCATGCAGCACGGCCGTCATCCTCTTGGTGGGATCTGCCGCTGCCGTCGCTGAACAACCTGCACCGGGCATGTGACGCCATCCCGCAGACGCGTGACCTGACCTTGGGACTGGAACGCGCGTTCCTGTCCGCGCGCGATGCGCTGCGGATCGTGCTGGATCCGGCGACGCGACCGCTCAGCTGGATGCTGCGCGAGATGATCTCGCTGATGGTCACGACGCCTTGGTTCATCATGCTGCCGGCCCTTCTGGTCATAAGCTGGCTGGTGGCCAGATCCTTGCGGGTGGTGGCGCTCGTCGCCGCCTCCCTGGGGTTCCTGGCCATTGTCGATCATTACACCGAGGCGATGCAGACGCTGGCGATCATCTTTGTCTGCGCCTTCATCTGCGTGATGATCGGGGTGCCCGTGGGCATCGCCATGTCGCGCAGCAACACCCTGCGCCGCATCGGCACCCCCGTGCTCGACATGCTGCAGACCCTGCCGGCCTTCGTCTACCTCATCCCGTTGATCTTCTTGTCCAGCGTCACCGAACCCAAGCTCTACGGCATCGCCATCATCCTCTATGCGATCGTGCCGGTCATCCGGCTGACCGACCTGGGCATCCGGCTGGTCGATCCCGACGTGATCGAAGCCGCCGACGCCTTCGGGATGACCCGTGGGCAGAAACTGCGGCGTGTGCAGATCCCGCCGGCGCTGCCGAACATCATGGCGGGCGTCAACCAGACCATCATGATGAGCCTTGCGATGGTGGTGATCGCCTCGCTGGTCTCGGCACCCGGCCTCGGCGTGCTGGTGCTTCGCGGCATCCGCAATCTGGAACTGGGCGTCGGGTTGCTGGCGGGGTTCGGCATCGTGCTGCTGGCGATCGTTCTGGACCGGGTGACCAAGGCGTCTCTGGCCCGCATCGACATCGGCAAGGACGGCCGCTGATGCAGACATCGGTCAAGGTTTCGATCCGCAAGCCGTACAAGATCTTTGGAAGCAGGCCCGCAGCCGTGCTGCCGGACGTGCTGACAGGCATGTCGAAGGCCGACCTGCTGGCAGGCCACAACCACGTCTTGGGCCTGCGCGATATCAATATCGATATCCATGAAGGCCAGATCACGGTGATCATGGGCCTTTCCGGGTCCGGCAAATCAACACTGATCCGTCATCTCAACCGCCTGATTGAACCCACGGCGGGGGAGGTTCTTGTCGACGGAGAGAACATCCTGACCTGGAACGAACGTCGTCTGCGCGACCTGCGCCGCAGGACGATGTCGATGGTCTTCCAGAAGTTCGCGTTGCTGCCCCACCGGACGGTTCTGGACAATGCCGGTATGGCCCTGATGACCCAAGGCGTTCCCAGGCAGGGCTATGAGGCCGACGCCATCAGGTGGCTCGACCAGGTGGGTCTGGGAGGCTATGGCGCGCATTTCCCGCATCAGCTGTCGGGGGGGATACAGCAACGCGTCGGGATCGCCAGAGCGCTGACCTCGAATGCCGGGATCATGCTGATGGACGAAGCGTTCTCGGCACTCGATCCGTTGATCCGAACCGACATGCAGCGTCTGCTGCTGGAGCTGCAGAGCGAGCTTCACAAGACCATCGTCTTCATCAAGCATGATCTGGACGAGGCGCTGAAGCTGGCCGATCATCTGGTGATCCTGAAGGATGGCCAGATCGTGCAGCAGGGCGAACCTCAGCATATCCTGCTGAATCCCGCAGACCCCTATATCGAAGCATTCATCGGTGACATCAATCGTGCGTGTGTCCTGCGGGTCCGGTCCATCATGAGACAGCCCGTCGGTGACGAATTCATCACCGGGGAAATCGGGGCTGACGACACTCTGGAGCATGTGATTGCTGTGTCCCGAGGCAACCTAGCCTGCCTTTTCAGGGTCGTTAATCATCATGGACCAATTGGAATACTCGACATGCCAACCCTCGTCCGCGCCCTCGTTCCGCGTCGACCAAGCGGAGCCGTTTCAGCTGACTGAAAGATTTGAACGGTGGACTTGCACCCCGCAAACGAAGCTTCTCCGGAAAAGATGGACTGCGGCGGCGTTCCGCCCGGGGGATTGGCATTGCTCGCAGCCAGGATCTATCCTTTCTTGATACTAGGGAGAGAGCATCATGAGAGATATCACGACACCCAGCATGCCGTCCGGGACCAGGTTTGCCGCCGTCCTGCTGGCAGATATCTTCGGGCAGGCGGCCATCGCCATGTCACAGGAAAGCAGCGCGCGGGACGAATTCTTCTGGCTCGCGCAGATGAACAAGGCCAGTCTTGTCATCAACAGCCAGGAGGGGCTGCTGGACCCGGGTATTGCCCCCGGCATCGCCGAGGCACTGCGCGAGGTGATCGCGTCCGGTGACACCCCCGATGGCGAACGCCCCCGCACTGTCATCAGCTTCGAGCCGTTGCTGATCGAGGCAGGTGGAACGGAAGTCACGCTGCTGCATGCAGGGCGCTCCAGCCAGGACATGCACGCCACCTTTCGTGCAGCCATGTTGCGCGACAAGCTGCTGGAACTGGCTGACCAGTTGCATGTCACCACCACCACACTTGTCGATCTGGCCGAGCGGCACGCGGGAACCGTCGTCCCCAACTACACCAACGGGGTCGCGGCACAGCCCAACAGCTTCGGTCACTATCTGTTGGGACATGCAGCAGGTCTCGACCGGGATGCGCAGCGCATCCGCGAGGCCTATGCCCGCATCGATCGCAGCGCGATGGGAACCACGGTGCTGAACGGCACCAGCTGGCCACTGAACCGCCAGCGCATGGCCGATTATCTTGGCTTTGCGGGTCTGGTCGAGAATGCCTATGACGCCTCCCAAATCTCCTCGATGGATCACCCGGTCGAAGTGGCGAGCATCATTACCTCGGTGGCGCTTCACGGCGGCAACTTCGTCGAGGACGTGATGACGCAATATGCCCAGACACGCCCGTGGATGCTTCTGGAAGAGGGTGGCGACAACACCTATGTGTCCTCCGCGATGCCGCAGAAGCGCAATCCGGGGCTGCTGAACAACACGCGCAGCGATGCCTCGCAGGCCATCGTGCTGGCGATGGGGCCGGTGATCCAGACCCCTAACATCACCCCCGGCATGCCGGACCCCAAGAGCGCATCCGACAATGCCGGAATGGTCGATGCGGGTATTGCCGTGCTGTCCCGTCTGGATGCAGTGTTGAATGCGCTGGTCATCGATGAGGAGCGTGCGCTGGAGGAGCTGAACAGCGACTGGACTGCTTCGCAAGAGATTGCTGACCGTCTGATGCGCGATCATGGCCTGCCGTTCCGCGAAGGACATCACGTGGCCTCCGAGATCGTCACCTACGCCCGCCAGAACGGGCTCGGGCCGCTTGATTTCCCCTATCCCGAGGCGCAGCGGATTTATGCAGAGGCGGTCATGGGCACCGACGCGCCGGCAGAGCTTCCCTTTGCCGAGGACGCGTTTCGCGAGATACTTGATCCGGAGGCGATCATCCGGGCCCGTGCGACCTCCGGCGGGCCACAACCTGACGAGATGACGCGCATGATCGATACCGCGCGCACCCGGCTGGATGATCACGGCGCTTGGATCGTGGAGCGGCGTGAGGTCGTCACGGCTGCGCTCCTGACGCTCGATGAAGACTTTGAAGGCCTCGGCCAGAACTGACTGCAGGTGGTGCAAACTTTAAGGGCCGTGGAAATCCTCTGCCATGGCCCTGAACGGGTCGGCAGCTGCAAGCACTGGACCTGCAGGGGCCTGCTCTAACGACTTCTAACTCTAGGGATTTGGAAGTTTCAACCTGCCGCCAGCTGCCGCGTCAGTTCTGCGGCCAGGGTCCGCGCCTGTTCGCGGATGTCGGGGATGGCGGTGATTTCCCAGAAGGCGGCGCGCGAGGTGGGGCCGATGGCGCGCAGGCGGGGGTCGGGGCGGCCTTCGGCGTCGATCACCGCGCAGTCGGGGGCGACGTCCAGGCCGAGGCGCAGCGGATCGATCCGCGCGCGGCCCGAGGCCAGCAGATCGGCGATCAGGGGGGTGGCGTTCACCTGCGGATCGCGGCGGATGCCGCGGCAGTCGACGATGCGCGAGGCGTCCAGCGACAGCGCAGCCTCCTGCCCGCGCGGGCGCCAGTGGGCCCGCAGGATCGCGCCGTCGCGACTGGCGCCCAGAAAGCTGCCCGCCAGCTGGCGCATGCGCCCGGTCCTCAGCGCCAGGTGGATCGGCGCGGCGCTTTCCGGGGGCAGGCGGTGGCGATGCACCTCCCACCAGGGTGCGGCATGGCGCAGGAAGCGGGCGCGGTCCTCGGTGGGCATGGCGCGCCAGAGGGCCGACAGATGCGGGCGGATGCCGTCTATCGCATCGCGCCAGGTGCCGCCCTGCGCCTCGGCCTGCGCGACCAGCCCGCGCAGCCAGGACATGAGGGCGCTGACCGGGGCGCCCAGGGGCACCTCGGCGCGGGCGACGGGCAGCGGCAGGCCCGTCGCATGGATCCGCGGCAGCTGCGCGCGGCGCGAAATCGCCACGATCTCTCCGCGATGGCCCTGGGACATCAGGCTGATGGCCTGGTCGATCATCGACAGGCCCGATCCGATGATGACCACGCGCCCGCCCGGCGGCGGCGGGGGCGCGGGCTCCCACGCGCCCAGCACCAGCCCCTCGGGGTCGGGCTCGGGCACCGCATGGCCCGTGGCCAGCACGGCGGTGCCTGCGGTGACGGTCTGGCCGTCGTCCAGATGGGCCACGACACCCAAGGCCGAGGTCGCCAGACGCGTGCAACCAGCCCGGATGCAGTGCAGCCGGCCATCCGCCGACAGGGGCGCCAGCAGGTCGGTCAGATAGGCGCCATAGGTTGTGCGGCTGACGAAGCTGGCGCCCGTCGCCTCATGCCCGCACGCGGCCAGCCAGCGGCGGAAATGGTCGGGATCGTCAGGGAATGCGCTCATGTTGGCGACGCGGGTGTTCAGCAGATGGCCGGGATCGGCGGTCGAATAGGCGACGCCGCAGCCCAGCATGTGCCGCCCCTCGATCACGGTGACGCGCAGCGGCGCAGCGGGATCGCGCAGCAGGTGGGCGGCCAGCAGCACGCCGCTGGCGCCGCCGCCGACGATCACCACATGGGGCAGATGCGCGGTGGCGGGGGCGGGCCTAAGGGGAAGGGTGTCGATCTTCATGGCGGGACTCCTTGACGGGGATCAGAGGGCGGCGACCAGCACCATCGTCCAGAGCAGCAGGCTGGCGGCGAGGGCCAGCGGCACGATCGGGGCCGTGCCGGCGTCACGGTCGCGGGGATGGGTGCGGCGCAGATAGGCCTCGGTCTGGATGTCGAACATGAAAGCCTCCGATGCGGGGGGGTGGGGCTCAGGCGGTCAGGCGCAGCCGCGCGGGCTGCGGGGCGGGTCGTCCGAACATGCGGCGCAGGACCGAGGGCCTGCGGGTCTGGGCCAGCAGCGCGTCGCGCATCCGCTTGCCTGCCGGCCAGGGACCGAAGCCCGAGGCCGTGTTGACATGCCCGGCATGGCCCAGGTCATGGAGGTCCGCGCCCCAGTTGTCGGCCAGGCTGCGGCTGGTGTCGAAGCTCATCCACGGGTCGTTGCGGCTGGCCACGACCAGGGTCGGCACGTCGAAGCGCTCGCGCGGCAGGGCACCGAACCTGCGGATGCGGTCCGAGGACTGCGTGTCGGCCGGGGCGACCAGCAGGGCGGCGCGCACCCGCAGCCCCGGCCAGCGGGCCAGCAGATGCGCGATGGTGACCGAGCCGAGCGAATGCCCCACCAGGATGCTGTCGGGATGGGTCATGATATGGACGGCCAGCGTGGCCTCCCAGACCTCGCGGACGGGGCGCGTCATGTCGCCCATGTCCAGAAGCATCGCAGTCGGGTCGGTGCGGGCCCACCAGTCCTGCCAATGGGGCGCGGGCGAGCCGTCGAGGCCGGGGACGATCAGGGTCTTGGTCATCTGCATCTCCTCTTCGCATCTGTGAAATCAGGGTCAGTTCCGCGTCTTGATGCCGGGCGTGATCAAGGACTTGGCCGGGGTGTGAGAGGCTTCGGTTTGAGCGTCGGTCATGGGATCCTCCACGTCATCTCGTTAATCAACTATAAGACTACAATGTTAATCGTGTATTGCGAGTCTCAATTTGGGCGTCGAAACAGAAGGACGTTCTTCCGGTCGCGGTGCTGACGAAATGGCCGGTCGTGGGGCAGACCTTCCACGGCGGATTGTGAGGTGACGTTCTCGATCGCCGCTGCATCGATCAGCGCCTGTTGGACGCGGTCATAGGCCGCCCTTGCCGATTCGCGGTGCGCACTCTGGATCAAGCTGGCAAAGACGCCGCGAAGCTGCTGAACCCTGGGCAAGATAGGTGAAATCTCTCCCTGTCTGAGGTCAAAGAAGAGGGCGAAGTCGGCCCTTCGATGGCCTGAACAGCCCCATCGTCGCGATAGCTAACGGGGATTGAAACCTAAGCCAGTCCCAGCCTCGGCCGACACGTTCGGGGAGGAGGCAAATGAACCGTCAGGCTTGTGCTTGGCCTAAACCCGACCTTCGTGGGTATTCGCAACACTGCAGCGCAGCGTGCCAAACTGGCCATTCGTGCAGGGCGCGGCAACTCCGACCGTCGATGCTTAACTCTGCGCGATGACTGGCTTACGCGGACATATCCGTGTGACCGTTCCAGCCTCGGGGCATCTGTCCCTTCCCCCCTCCCGCGCCAAGCCCACCGCCACCTCGACGGTCACATGCTCCATTCCGGTCGTCTCGCGCACGCGGGCCTTCACGGCGCGGCGCACGTCGTCTGCCACCGCGCCGGGCGCAAGTTCGACCTCCAGCGTGGCCATCGGTCGTTCCTGCGTGATCGACCAGGCATGGACGTGATGGGCCCGGGCCACGCCGGGCAACGTGGCTTCCAGATCCGCCGCGACGGCACGGGCGTCGAAGCCTGCGGGCGCGCCTTCGAGCAGGATATGGCCGCTCTCGCGCAGAACGGCCCCGGCCGAGCGCAGGATGATGAGGGCCACGAGCACCGACAGGACCGGGTCGATGGGGGTCCAGCCTGTCCATATGATGATGAGCGAGGCCGCGATCGCCGCGACCGAGCCCAGCAGATCGCCCATCACGTGGAGGGAGGCGGCGCGGATGTTCAGGTTGTCGCCCTCGGCGCGGATGAGCACCCAGAAGGCCAGAATATTCACGACGAGCCCGCCCACGGCGACCCAGAGCATCAGCCCGCCCAGCACCTCATGCGGATCGCGCAGGCGCTGGATGGCCTCGAAAAGGATCCACCCCGCGATGGCGAACAGCGTCAGCCCGTTCACGAAGGCGGCCAGCACCGAGAAGCGGTCGAAGCCGTAGGTCCGCTTCCAATCCGCCGGCCGCCGTGCCAGCCGGAAGGCAAACCAAGCCAGCATCAGCGAGGCGAAGTCGGTCAGCATATGGCCCGCATCGGCGAGGAGCGCGAGCGATCCGGAGATGAGCCCGCCGACGACCTCTGCCCCCATGAAACTGCCCGTCAGGGCCGCGGCGATGAGGATGGCGCGTTCCTTGGAGCGGCGCGCCTCGGGCGTGTCGCTGGCCGAGAGGGTCGGGCCATGCGAATGACCCGCCTGCCCATGGTCATGCCCGTGCGGATGATCGTGCCCGTGGTTGTGCCCGTGTCCCATCAGCGCCCCTCCGCCCGATGACCCGCCCCTGCCGTGGGCATTAGGTCGTGGGCAGCATCACATTGCGTCGGACGCGCAAGGTTGGCCCGGCCCTTTCCTGCAGGCAGTCTGCGGATCGCAGGGGCGTCGTCGTTCGGAATTTCGGTCCAGCGGGCGCATTGGTCGGTCATGGCGGCACTCTTGATTCGCTTCGTCCCCGAGAGATATACGATCTCCAGCGACTGTAGGTTCAAGGAGCAATCGCGATGCAGGGCCATTCCATCGGCGCGCTGTCGAAGCGCACCGGCGTGAAGGTGACGACGATCCGCTTCTATGAGGGGCGTGGCCTGCTGCCCGATCCCGGTCGCACGGGCGGAGGGCAGCGTCGCTACGGTGACGCCGAGTTGGACCGGCTGTCCTTCATCGCCCATGCCCGGCAGCTGGGCTTCGACCTCGACGCCATCGCCGACCTGATCGCGTTGCAGGAGACGCCACGGACGGCCCATGGCGACGCGCACCGCATCGCGACGGATCGGATTTCCGACATCCGTGGTCGCATCGAGCGGCTGCGGCGGCTGGAGAGGGAATTGGTGCGCGTCGTGAACGCCTGCGACGGTCGGTCCGACGGGCATCCTTGCCGGGTGCTGCACGCCCTCGCCGACCATCAAGCGTGCGACGGCGAGCATTAGGACAGAGCTGATGGGTGCAGCCAAGTGATAAGGCGGTGCAAGGCATTCTCGGTGTTTCAACGGGATTTGGAATGGCAATCCGGTATCAACGCCGCGATCCCGGCCCTAAGCGGTCGGCCCGGTCTGGCATCGCTGCAGCGCGACGACGCCAGACCGGACGTTTGGGCGTTCTGCAGCGCGGCTGCCGATGTGTCCTTCTCACCCGGCGCCGCTACAAGAAACTCAACACACCCATCAGAATGACGCTTGCCCCGCGAGCAAGATCAGCATGGATCCCCGGATCCTGATCACGTTCAGCCGCGCGCCATACGCCGACCACCGCAACAAGGTTGTAGGGCAGGGACAAGCCGTAGCCGAAAAGCAGTGCGATCCAGGGTCGGTCAAGGGACAGCAACCCCAGAAACAGGATCGTGGTGAAGACGTTGACGAAAAGCCCGATCGTGACCGTCCATGTCCAGAAGGCTTCCGCAAGCGGCAGATCGCCCCGCCAAAGGGCCGACATTCTTCTCACGAGCATACGGCCTGCAGAGGCTGACGCCCCCGTGGGGCGTTCAAGTGGTGATCACGGCGCGGCGAAGCCGTCGCAGAGGTTGTCGAGACCTTTATGGGCCGCGTCGGTAGATCGAGGATCGGGTCGCTTGTTCGGATCATCTTGCACCTATAGACGCCGCCGATCGCGGTTCCCTTCCCACCCCGGCACGATAAAGGATCGAAGACCGGACGGCGGCGGGCGGCCTGTTCCGATGCGTCATCCGGGCCACCCGCGATCTTTGGCAACGGGCCGACATACCGCCTCAAATTACCATCTGCTGGCCCACCACGGGCAGCGAGGCCAGCCCGTTCTGGGCGACAAAACCAGCCGCAGAGCCGGACCTGAGCGCGCTGGATCGACCCGTCGTCCTGAACATGCACGGGGCCCATCCGGGCGATCACCACGAACCGGACCGTCATGACCGGTCCGAACGGCGTTGATGACGTGACCGCCCCGACGGCATCTGATATGCCAAGGCGGGTCTGCAACGATCCACGAAAAGGGGGCAGGTCGGCAGGGTTGATTTCGGACTGCTGTCGTTGTCGGTCGTGACCTGTGCGCCTTTCCGGCGGTGTCGGACAAAGACCCGGATTGCGCAGGCAGGATTTCGTCAAGGCCCGGGCTGAGGGGCCTTGGTCTGGATCGAGGTGAACGCCTCGAAGCGCGGTGCGCCCGCATGCAGCGTGCGCGTGTCGCCAGCCCGTGCATGGGCCGCGCGGAACTGTGTGGAGGTGGTCCAGGCACGGAACGCGCCCTCGTCCCGCCAAACCGTGTGCGAGGCATACAGCCGGTGGCCGTTCTCCTCGGGGCCCTTCAGCATGTTGAATTCGACGAACCCGTCCATCTCGTGCAGCCGGCTGTCGCGGCCCAGCCACAGGGCTTCGAAATCGGCAGCGTTCTCAAGCGGGACAGTGAAGCGGTTCATTGCCAGAAACATGGGGGGTCCTTTCCGGGGCCTCGGGTGCGCAGGGTTGCCGATGGCCGTGGCTGGGTCAAGCAACGGCTTGCACCGGTGTGACACCCTGTCCAGCCTGTCGTCATGTCCCCCCGGCCCCCGCATCACCGTCTACCATAGCAGGCGTTGCAACGGGCTGCCGCGCGCCGAGGAGGAACGCCGGCTACTCGGCCAAAGCCGTGCTGTCCTTCAGGTCCATACAGAGGGCAGACCTGCTGACCTTCACGCTGGCGGCGGACTCGCGCATGTTGAGACCAGACGCAATCAATTGATGGGCATGCTTTGTCCGGGGTGAGGGCAATGGGCACCCCTCTTGCCGCCCTTTTGCTGCGGCAGCTTTCAGTCCTGCACCGGTTCGCTTGCGGATAAGGCCACGCTCGAACTGACCGAGGGCTTCGAAGGTGTGGAACACGAGCCACCTAATGGGGGGTGGTATCAATCTTCTCGTCCGCAAGCTGCGCGCGCATCTGATTAGCTGTCCCATCCCGGATGATCACATAGACCCTCGCCGGACCGCATTTTTCGTGGCAAGATCGATCTTGGGCGAGTTTCGGGACGGGAGGCGAGGATGCTGATCTCTCTTCACAAACAGGCAGCGACGACACCGAAGATACGAGCCGCGATCCAGGCAAGCACGGAACCGGCCTGGATGGTGGCGGAGCGCTACGGCATCTCCATGCAGACCGTCTGGAAGTGGCGGAGCCGAGACAGCGTCCATGACCGATCCCACACGCCGCACAGGCTTCAGTCGACGCTCACGCCGGCACAGGAAGCTGTGGCAGTGTCCCTGCGCAAGTCGCTGCTGTTGCCGCTGGATGATCTGCTGTCGGTGGTGCGGGAGTTCCTGAACCCTCATGTCTCGCGTTCCGGACTGGACCGCTGCCTGCGCCGGCATGGCGTGGGCAATCTGCGCGCTTTGAAGCCTGCCTTGCCACGACCTGCGCACGGGGCCTTCAAGGCTTACGAGCCGGGCTATGTGCATGTCGACGTGAAATATCTGCCGCAGATGGCCGACGAGAGCCGCCGCCGGTATCTGTTCGTCGCCATCGACCGCGCCACGCGGTGGGTCTTCGTGCGCATCTACCCGGCGAAGACGGCGGCCAACGCCCGCCGGTTTCTGCGCGATCTGGAACGCGCCGCGCCGATGAGGATCACCAAGGTGCTTACAGATAACGGCAAGGAGTTCACCGATCGCCTGTTCGGACTTCGCCGCCGGGGCCCTACCGGCAACCACGATTTCGACCGCCTCTGCGCCGACCTCGGCATCGAGCACCGCCTGGCCCCGCCCCTGCACCCGCAGACCAACGGCATGGTCGAACGCTTCAACGGCCGGATCGAGGACGTCCTGCAGAGCCACCGCTTCCGCAGCGGCGAGGATCTCGAACAGACCATCCTGCGCTACGTCCGGCTCTACAACGGTCAGCTTCCGCAATCAGTATTGAAGGGCCGAACGCCAATCGACGCGCTCAAGGACTGGCAGAAACAAAGGCCGGACCTGTTCAGGAAGCGGCCTTATGATTATACGGGATGTGACAGCAACCCTACAACGAACTGGAAGTCCTATGTTGACGCCTTGAAGCAGCGCGGATCGCTGCTGATCTGGCTGGACAAGGACATGGCGGTCACGGAGGGGCGACCTTGCCGCCCGCCCATGTTCTCCGACGCTGCGGTCCGGTTCTGCTCAATGCTGAAGGTGCTCTTTGGTCTGCCACTCCGCCAAAGGTTCATGATCGACGCAACTTAGCTGGAGGTGCACCGCACGACTTGCAGCCTGCGGGCTGAACAAGGGAAGCGGGGTGGCCAAATCGATCGAACGAAAGGCATCAGAAACACAAAACTGCACGCCGTCGCGGATGCAAATGGTTGCACGACCAGGTTCTTTATGTCACCCGCACGAGCGAACGACCACACCGGCGCGGCGGCGCTCTTGGGGCCTGCAGTAGGTTGAGTGGCCACTGGTAGACTGAGAATATGATGCCGGCTATTTATAAAAATCATTTTAAGATAAGAATATAGACGTCTGCATCTCCGGCCCGACGTTACGCAAGAAGACAACAAATTATGACAAGCGGCGCCTCTTTAGTTCAGGCTGAACAACGCTGCCCGTGAGCGAGATAGCCATTTCCTGTCCTGATCACTTGCAAGATAGCGGCGAGAATGAAGGCGAGCAAAGTTCTGAGGTGGGCAAGGATCTTGCGGATGTTGTGGCCGCAGCCGCAGAGCACGGCGAAGACGGCGTCGCCGAACGTGCCTTTCAGTGGGCAGCGCGACAGGCGTCCGTCTGTCTTCATGTGTCCGATCTCGGGCTCGATGGCGCTGCGTCGCCTCAGCAGCGCTTTCAGCTTCGGCGTCAGGCCGCGGCGGGTGCCGCTGATCAGGACCTTCGTTTCCGACACGCCATGGCCGCGATACCCGCGGTCCACGACGGCCAGCTCCGGGGTCCTGCCAGTCAGGATGGCCACCTGCTCCAGGGCTTCGGGCAAAGTGTGGCCATCGTAAGGATTTCCCGGCAAGGCACGCATGCCCACGACGAAGCCCTCGTCGATGGTGGTGGCCAGACTGACCTTGGTGCCGAACTCGTAGCGTTTGCGGGCCTTGCCCTTGGAGATGCAATCGACCTCGGGCTCATGCAGGGCGTAGATCTTGCCGCGGCTTTTGGGGGTCTGATGGAGCAGACGACCGACGAGCACGAGAGTGTCCAGAACCCGTTCGCGGAAGGACCCCTCCGCAATCCCGTCCAACTGCCGGCGAATATCCCGCAGGACACGACCGGTGTATCCCCTCAGCTGTTTCAGAGCCTTGCCCATGCGTTTGAACTGCCGGGCATGGGCGTAGCGCCCGATCCGCACCGCCAGGCGCGGCGCGAGACGATTGTAGTTCTGCCGCAACGTGATCCCGCCTTCATCGGCGAGGGCGACAAGCTTTCCACGTGCGGTCTCATACAGGCGCGCATCTGTCGGGTGGGCGATGTTCTTTTCCATCACCGTCGTATCCACGGCGACACGCGACAGGCTGCGATCCTCCACCGCGCCTGATCTGCGCCCTGCCTCGATCGTCTTGGTCAGCAGCCACTCGGCCCCTTCCTCTCCGATCCGCTTGCGCCACCGGGTCAGGGAGGATGGGTCGATCGGTGGGCTGTGCTGGAAGAACGTCTCACCGGTAAAATGCTGGTAGTAGGGGTTCTCAACCCAACGAGCGACGACGGCCTCGTCAGAGAGCCGATAGGCGTGCTGAAGATACAGCAGGCCCGCTACCAGCCGCGGCGAGGTTGCCGGCCGCCCTGTCGGGGAGGGAAAGAAACCCGCCCATTCGGTCTCGAAGAACTCCCAGTCAATCAGCGCGGCCAGTTTCGCCAGTTCATGGCGCAGATCGATCATGTCGGTCAGGCGGGGACGCAGGAGATCATCCTGCTCTTCAGCGCGCGGACGAGGCTTCATCACAGCTCCGAAAATTCGCAAGGTTTCGAGTGCCAACATACGAAGCCCTGCAATTCCCCGCTACCGCTTTGGCACTTTCATCAAGCAAATTCAGTTGGTTAAGATCTGTTCAGGCCAGACTAAGTGTCACATCCCGCGTGATTATAGGGCCGCTTCCTGAACAGGTCCGGCCGTTGTTTCTGCCAGTCCTTGAGCGCATCGATGGGCGTTCGGCCCTTCAGCACTGATTGCGGAAGCTGACCGTTGTAGAGCCGGACGTAGCGCAGGATGGTCTGTTCGAGATCCTCGCCGCTGCGGAAGCGGTGGCTCTGCAGGACGTCCTCGATCCGGCCGTTGAAGCGTTCGACCATGCCGTTGGTCTGCGGGTGCAGGGGCGGGGCCAGGCGGTGCTCGATGCCGAGGTCGGCGCAGAGGCGGTCGAAATCGTGGTTGCCGGTAGGGCCCCGGCGGCGAAGTCCGAACAGGCGATCGGTGAACTCCTTGCCGTTATCTGTAAGCACCTTGGTGATCCTCATCGGCGCGGCGCGTTCCAGATCGCGCAGAAACCGGCGGGCGTTGGCCGCCGTCTTCGCCGGGTAGATGCGCACGAAGACCCACCGCGTGGCGCGGTCGATGGCGACGAACAGATACCGGCGGCGGCTCTCGTCGGCCATCTGCGGCAGATATTTCACGTCGACATGCACATAGCCCGGCTCGTAAGCCTTGAAGGCCCCGTGCGCAGGTCGTGGCAAGGCAGGCTTCAAAGCGCGCAGATTGCCCACGCCATGCCGGCGCAGGCAGCGGTCCAGTCCGGAACGCGAGACATGAGGGTTCAGGAACTCCCGCACCACCGACAGCAGATCATCCAGCGGCAACAGCAGCGACTTGCGCAGGGACACTGCCACAGCTTCCTGTGCCGGCGTGAGCGTCGACTGAAGCCTGTGCGGCGTGTGGGATCGGTCATGGACGCTGTCTCGGCTCCGCCACTTCCAGACGGTCTGCATGGAGATGCCGTAGCGCTCCGCCACCATCCAGGCCGGTTCCGTGCTTGCCTGGATCGCGGCTCGTATCTTCGGTGTCGTCGCTGCCTGTTTGTGAAGAGAGATCAGCATCCTCGCCTCCCGTCCCGAAACTCGCCCAAGATCGATCTTGCCACGAAAAATGCGGTCCGGCGAGGGTCTATGTGATCATCCGGGATGGGACAACTAAGAAGGCGCAATCGTGTCGAGATCATGTTTGGACGGCCAAAAATTGAGGACGAGTCGGCACGCCTTACGACCGAAGCCCTGAAGACATGCCTCTCTGCTGTCACATTGGCGAAAATCGTTGTTCTGGCCATGATCAAGAACGGGCCCAAACCCACAGCGCCGCTTGTCAGACAATCGTCCTAGAACAAAGTGCCTTCTGCCTGACGCTTGAACCTACAGAAAAGTAACTGAAATCTACCCAAGATTGTAAAAAAAGTCTGAACTGTACCTTTTGGTATAGCGCTGCGCAGGTGTACCGAATATTGTGACGCTATGTGCGAGTGAAGGTAGATACCGCAAATGCAAGCTAAGATTCTTCCGACACGGAAAAGTGCAGAGGCGGCTCTGGAAGTTCTACGGATCTATACCGAAACGGCAACGGACGACGATCTGAACCAACTGGAATTGTCCAAAATTCATCCTGCCTTGAGTCGAGTATACCCCGAGGAATTTAAGCCAGATCCCAAATATCTAACCGGATTACCGGATCTGCAGAATGGTCCATCAAGCTTAATTGTGGGAGCAAAGACTGCGATACATCATGTCGGCATATCAAACTTTCGATTGCCAATTCGCTACCGTCGCAAAAATGGCAGCGATATCGAAATTGAAACATCTGTAACTGGTACCGTGAGTCTAGCTGCAGAGAAAAAAGGCATCAATATGAGCCGCATCATGCGGTCGTTTTATGCCCACGCGTCATACGGACATTCGTTAGAAGTGATAGAGAAAGCTATCGATAGCTACAAAGATGATATCGACAGTTTCGACGCAAGAATTCAGTTAAGTTTCTCATTTCCTATGCAGATTAAATCATTAAGATCGAACTTGGTTGGCTGGCAATACTATGATATTTCCCTCGAATTAGTTGATTTCGCGGGTCTCCGCAAAAAGATGATCCATCTGGATTACGTCTACTCATCCACATGCCCCTGCTCGTTAGAACTGTCAGAACATGCACGACAGACGCGGCAACAGCTGGCAACTCCACATTCACAGCGTTCGGTTGCGCGATTATCTTTAGAGTTATCTAGGGAGCAACTCTGGTTTGAGGATTTGGTGCAAATGGCGCGACTAGCCGTGCCGACTGAGACGCAAGTAATGGTAAAACGCGAAGACGAACAGGCATTCGCCGAGCTAAATGCGGCGCACCCAATATTTGTCGAGGATGCTGCAAGATCCTTTTACTCTGTCCTAGAACTGGACCCCCGCGTAAAAGATTTTCGTGTTGTTGCAAGCCATCAGGAGTCCTTGCATTCTCACGATGCCGTTTCGATTCTCACCAAAGGTCAGACGTTTGTCCAAGAAAGCTTGGATCCAAAGCTTTTTTCAACGTTGGTTCTCCGCAAATGAGTCAGATAGATAAATTATCAAATATCCGAATACTACTAAAAAAGTAACATTAAAAATATTGGACCCGGGTTTTCGCTCTTAGAGCCAACGCTATAGCGCGCCCCTCTAGAATATTTGTCGCCGCCAGATGAGTTAAGACCACCTCGGACAGGAGTATCAAAAATGCGCGTGTTTAGAGTCTGCTGCCTAGTGATTGCAGTTTCATGGGCCGGCGGAGTGGCCTACTCCGAGGACATTCCGCTACCCGAAGGCGATATCATATTGAAGGTGTCAGGAGCGATTGAAAACACAAACTTAGGCGACACCGTGCAATTTGATCGAGAGATGCTGGAAAAGATTGGCATGGTAGATCTGGTTACTGCAACACCGTGGCACGACGGGCGTATATCTTTCTCGGGCGTGCCTTTAGGAAATCTCCTCGATTTTGTCGGATCTCAGGGAGAAACAATCGTTGCCGTGGCGCTCAACGACTATGAAGTTGAAATACCAGTCTCAGATGCTTTCGACACCGGAGTAATTCTGGCCCTCGAGATGAACGGTGAGGTCATGAGTGTACGTGATAAGGGGCCAGTATTCGTCATCTATCCATACGACAGTTCCGAAAAATTGAATAGTCAGACTTATTTTTCACGTTCGGCCTGGCAAGTCGCACACCTTATAATTAGGTAGAGATCTTGAGACGTATATTGTACGCTTTGGTCTTTCTTTTTGCAGGAGCGACGCTTTATCTGTTGTCGTCTGTAGGTGAGCGGCACGATATACTCCGACAGGTTGTTCACCATAACGATGCTTGGGCGGTCAGTCAGACTGTGCAGGAAGTTCTTCGATTGGAAAGTAATGTTGCGGTAGGTTTGCTTAACGATCAGGAACTAAATGACGCGGAGACCGTCCTTAGACTGGATATCGTCTTCAGCAGGTTGGCATCCCTGTACGAGGGAACACTTAACACCTTCCTTAAGGAGGTTCCGGCGCGAGAGGAAACAATTCAGGAGCTTCAAACGATCCTAAATGAGCTCGACCAAAACTTGAATAGCAACAACAGGGTTGAAACAATCGCAACCCTGACTGAATTGAACTCAATAATTAGCGATATTACAAGATTTTCCTCTCAGGCCGTTCAGCAAAGCTGGGCATCGGTAGATGAAAATCTAAATGATCTGGATTCTCTCCATGAGGTCTTCGGATATGTTGTTGCCTTTTTTATTCTGTGCTGGTGTATCTTATTAGCTGTACTGCTTCGCCAGAATTATTTGCTCGATAACGCTCAAAGGAGAACTGAAGATTTAAATGAAACACTGATCTCGACAGGACTGGAACTGAGTAATAAAAATCAACTTCTCGAGTATGCGGCACATCATGATCCGCTTACCGACCTGCCCAACCGAACTCCACTGTGGAGCATGCTTGAAGAGAGCTTGTCCAATGTGGCCACTGAACCCGATAAGATAGCATTGCTTCTTATAGATCTGGACGATTTCAAGTGCGTTAACGACACCTTTGGTCACGATACCGGAGATTCTCTTCTTTGCCAAGTAAGCGATCGGTTGCGGAATATGACCCATTCGCCCCTCATGTTTTCCCGCCTTGGTGGAGATGAATTTGCGTGCGTGCTTTGTCATAGATCCCTTGACGAGGCAGTTTGGTATGCACGCGATCTGGTTTCGGCCATTTCTGCCCCGTACCTCATCGCTGGTAGGCAGATCAAAATCGGATGCTCGATCGGCGTCGCGACTGTCCCTGCGGGTTCAAACGACATGACAGCTCAGACAATGTTCAAGTTCGCAGATATTGCCCTGTATCGTGCTAAGGCCTCTGATCTTGATAGGGTTTGTCTGTTTGAATATTACATGGCCCAAGAGTTTGATGACCGCAAGCAGTTTGAAACTGATCTTATCCTGGCGATTCAGGCCGGAAAAATCGATGTAAATTATCAAACCCAGATCGATCTCCAATCGATGGAAATTCGTGGCATGGAAGCCCTCGCCCGTTGGACGCATTCCGTACGAGGGTCAATACCTCCCTCCGACTTCATAGCCATTGCCGAGGAGATTGGGGTCGTTCAAGATTTGGGGCTTTTGGTTCTGACCAAGGCCTGCATTGAGGCATGCACGTGGAAGCAGCCAACAAAACTGGCAGTCAATGTCTCGCCAATACAGCTTCAAGACCCGGATTTTATCATCTCAGTCAAGCATGTTCTGTCCAAAACAGGGCTGGATCCGCGACGATTGGAATTAGAGATTACCGAATCAGCCCTTTTGGAAGATCAGAACGACTTGGCATGCGTGCTCAGTCAACTCAGATCTTTTGGAATTTCCGTGGCGATTGATGACTTCGGAAAGGGTCACTCATCCCTGGCTCGGCTTCGCAGCCTTCCATTCGATACCATAAAACTTGACAAAAGTTTTGTAAGAGGGATTACAAAGGACAAGGAAGCTCAGGATTTTTTGAAAATGGTGAGTGATCTTGGTGGCCTTTTGAGGAAAGAAGTCATCATCGAAGGGATCGAAACCGAGGAGGAGCACAATATTGTACGTCAGCTTCATTGCGATGTCGCCCAGGGGTTTTTATTTGGACGGCCTGTAGCGAATTCGCAGCTCGGTCACCTCCGGAGTATCGCGTTACAGTTCGGATAAGCAATATAATGAGCTTCAGGAAGAGCCTAGGAAGATGCATTTTATACTTCATGACGTTACTATTCCCCTCGATAAAATTTACGTCTCTGATGTCATATTGAATTATATCATTTCAGGGCAATACGAAGCTAAAGAAGCGCGCATAGCACACAGTCTTTTAAAGAAAGGCGATCGTGTTCTTGAGCTTGGGGCAGGTCTTGGGATCATTACAGCCGTAATGGCTAAATCACCTAGCGTGTTTATTTGGGCATTTGATGCAAATCCTGATATTGTTGAGCTCGGGCGTGTAGTTCTCGAAGAAAATGGCATCAACAATGTCGAGTATAGCCAAGGTTTACTTTCCGCAGGAAATTCTAAAGATCATGCATTTTATGTGAGGCGAGATTTTTGGATGTCTTCGATGCTAGAAGAGCAAGGACCTTTCGATAAAGTTGTCATCCTGCAGTCGTCGGATATTGACTGCTTTATCGAGAATAAATCCATAAATGTCGTCGTACTAGATATCGAGGGAGCCGAACGCGAGCTTCTGTCGAATGCAAGCCTTAAAGGGGTGGATCGCGTTTTCCTCGAGACTCATGACCACTTATATGGTCTGGCAGGCATTCGGGATATTTTCTTGGCAATGGAAGCCCGGGGGTTTGTCTATGACCCTCGATCTTCCTCTGGCCCGTGCATCCTTTTTCGGAAGGATGACGGGGTTATAATGCCTTACGCTGATTGATTCTTAAGGGCACCTCGAAGAATTGCCTGACCCGTCTTGCTGCGGTATGAGTGAGGGTGATCGGCGGCTTGGATTTTGACGATGGCGCAGCTGGGTTTCTTTGATCTTTCGGACCGCTACGCGAGCCTGGACGCCAAGAGGGACCCACTGGTCGAAATCGACGTTGTCGTGCCGTGGGATGAGTTCCGCCCGACGCTGGAGCGTGTCTGGCGCAAGCCGGATGCAGAGCGCAAGTCACGTGCCGGGCGCAAACCCATGGATGCCGTGCTGATGTTCAAGACACTGGTGCTGGGCGCGCTTTACAACCTGTCCGACGACCAGATCGAGTATCAGGTGCGCGACCGTCTGTCGTTTGCTCTGCCCCCTAAAAACTGGACCGTTTGAAACTGGAGTTTTCGGCTAACCTTCCCTGGCTGGGAGAGGAGCTGAGAACGATGAAGGCATCGAGGTTCACGGAGGCGCAGAAGGCGTTTGTCCTGAAGCAGGGTGAGGAAGGCACGCCGGTGGCCGAGGTCTGCCGCAAGGCGGGGATCAGCCAGGCGACCTACTTCAATTGGAAGAAGCGGTATGGCGGTTTGCTGCCGGACGAGATGCGCCGGCTGAAGGCACTGGAAGACGAGAACAGCCGGTTGAAGAAGATTGTGGCCGACCTGACCCTCGACCGGGAGATGTTGCGAGGCACGTCATCCGCCGAAAGCTCGTTCGCCAGCCGGCTTGAACCGGTGGCGCCTGCTGGCTCACCCTGCCCGGACACGGGAACTGGTTGACGGGATGTTGGTGGGCTGGGGCATATCGATCCGCCGGGCATGTGAGGCCCTGCGCTTTGACCCGTCGAGCTACCACTACAAGTCCCGCCGAACCGGGCAGGCCGCATTGGAACTGAGGATCCGGGAGATTTGCGAAACACGGGTGCGCTACGGATATCGGCGTGTCCATGTCTTGCTGCGACGGGAGGGCTGGCAGGTGAACATCAAGAAGACGCGCAGGATCTACAATGAGTTGGGTCTGCAGCTGAGGAACAAGAATCCAAGACGTCGGGTGAAGGCGAAGCTGCGCGATGATCGCCAGGAGGCAGTCGGACCGAACGATGTCTGGGCCATGGATTTTGTTCATGACCAACTCGCCCTCGGCAACAAGCTGCGGATTCTGACGATCGTGGATACGCATTCCCGTTTTTGTCCAGCAGTCGACCCGCGCTTCGCTTACCGCGGTGAGGATGTGGTCCGGACACTGGAACGGGTCTGTGCCGAGGTCGGCTATCCCAGGACGATCCGGGTCGACGATGGCGAGCCGAATTTATCTCTCGCGATCTCGACCTGTGGGCTTATGCCAACGACGTTACCTTGGACTTCTCACGCCCTGGAAAGCCTACTGACAATGGCTTCATCGAGGCGTTCAACAGCAAGCTTCGGTCCGAATGCCTGAACGCGCGTCGCCATTGCCGCTCGGACCAATGGCGCGACAATGGCAACTTCATGAGCTTTGTGGACGCGCAGGAAAAACTGGAGACTTGGCGTAGGCACTACAACGAGGACCGACCTCATAGTGCGATCGGATATAACGTCCCGATCGCCCTGCATTATCCCGGCGGCGCAGCCAGCCCGTCGCCATGACCGAGCCGGAAAACTCCAGCATCCGGCGGTCCAAGGTTGGGGAGCAGCGCACGGAGATGCTGTCGCAAACCGTCCTGACCGTGACGCGGACCGACCGTATCGTGACCAGATAGGCGAGACAGGCAGCGGATAGGACAGCCCACAATGATGACCGTGTTGTCGAGTGTCTGGGCCCTGCTGCTGGGGATCGTGCTGATCATGCTGGGCAACGGCATGCATTTCACGCTGATCGGCCTGCGCGGCGGCCTGGAGGGGTTCTCGTCGGTCGAGCTGGCGATCGTCACCTCGGGCTATTTCATGGGCTTCCTGTCGGGGGCGCGCGCCACGCCGGTGATGATCCGCCGCGTCGGTCATGTGCGCGTCTTCGCGGCGCTTGGCAGCCTGATGTCGGCGGCGCTGATCGCCTTTCCCCTGCTGACCGAGCCTTGGGCCTGGACCCTCCTGCGTCTGCTGGTCGGGTTCTGCATGTCGGGCGTCTATGTCGCGGCCGAAAGCTGGTTGAACGCGGCCTCGACCAACCAGACGCGCGGCAAGGTGCTGTCGGCCTACATGATCGCGCAGACCCTGGGCATCATCGGGGCGCAGGGGCTGCTGACCCTGGGCGATGCGGGCACATCGGTGCTGTTCATCGGCGCGTCGATCCTGGTCTCGGTGTCCTTCGTGAGAACGGCGGTGCAAAAATCGGCCACGGTAGCGGCGGGATGACCCTGCTGCGGGCGGCGTAAAAGTCGTCCACCTTTACCCTTTCTGGCGACAGGGAGGGCGGGAGGATTTTCACCGTGGACTTGTATCGTAGAGTGCGATTGGCCTGTGCCGAGGGGATGAGCCAGCGCGAGGCAGCGCGTCATTTCAACATCGCGCGCGACAGCGTAGCCAAGATGATGACGTTCTCGGTTCCGCCCGGATATCGGCGGACGGCCCCTGTGAAGCGGCCGAAGCTGGATGCCTACACCGGGATCATCGACGGCTGGCTGGAGGGCGATCGGGAGGTCCATCGCAAGCAGAGGCATACGGCGAAGCGGGTGTTCGAGCGGCTTCGCGATGAGCACGGGTTCGCCGGCGGCTACACGATCGTGAAGGACTACATGCGGGAGCGCGAACGGCGCGGCCGCGAGATGTTCGTGCCGCTGGCACACCCGCCCGGACATGCCCAGGCCGACTTCGGCGAGGCGGTGGCCATCATCGACAGTGTCGAGCAGAAGGCGCATTTCTTCGTCATGGACCTTCCGCACGGCGATGCCTGTTATGTCAGGGCCTATCCAGCGGCGACCGCGGAAGCCTGGGTTGACGGTCACGTCCAGGCCTTCGCATTCTTCGGCAAGGTGCCCGCATCGGTCCTCTACGACAACGACCGCTGCCTGGTTGCGAAGATCCTGCCGGACGGGGCGCGCCAGCGAGCCACGCTCTTCAACGGGTTCCTGTCGCATTACCTGTTCCGCGACCGCTACGGCCGCCCGGGCAAGGGGAACGACAAAGGTAACGCTGAGGGCTTGGTTGGCTACTCTCGCCGCAACTTCATGGTGCCGATCCCGCAGTTTGCGACTTGGGACGCGTTCAACGCCCATCTGGAGGCGCAATGCCGCAGGCGTCAGGGGGATGTCCTGCGCGGCCAGTCCGAGACGATCGGCCAGCGCCTTGGGCGGGATCTGGCTGCGATGTCCGACCAGCCGGCCGCACCGTTCGAAGCCTGCGATCAGGCCACTGGCCGGGTCAGCTCGCAGGCGCTGGTGCGTTACAAGACCAACGACTATTCGGTGCCGGTCGCTTACGGACACCGCGATGTCTGGATCAGGGGCTATGTCGCCGAGGTCGTGATCGGCTGCGGTGGCGAGGTCATCGCACGTCATCCCCGCTGCTATGACCGCGAGGACATGGTCTTCGATCCGGTGCACTATCTTCCGCTCATCGAGCGCAAGATCAACGCCCTGGACCAGGCGGCGCCCCTGGCCGAGTGGGATCTACCACCAGAGTTCGCGATCCTACGCCGACTGATGGAGGCGCGGATGAACAAAGTCGGACGCCGCGAGTATGTTCAGGTTTTACGCCTGCTCGAGACCTTCTGCCTCGACGACCTGCACGCCGCCGTGAAGAAGGCGCTGCAACTGGGTGCCGTCAGCTTCGATGCCGTTAAGCACCTTGTGCTCTGTCAGGTCGAAAGGCGTCCGCCGAAGCTGGACCTTGATGTCTACCCCTACCTGCCGCGCGCCAACGTCGCGACCACATCCGTGGCGAGCTACATGTCCCTGCTGTCGGGAGATGTAGCATGACTGAAGCCCCGAGGATCCTGCTCACCCACCATCTGAAAACGCTGAAGCTGCCGACGTTCCTGCGGGAGTATGAGAAGGTTGCGCGCCAATGCGCCGCTGAAGGGCTGGACCATGTCCAGTTCCTGTCGCGCCTGGTCGAATTGGAACTGATCGACCGCGAGCGGCGGATGGTCGAGCGACGCATCAAGGCCGCGAAGTTCCCGACGACCAAGAGCCTCGACAGCTTCGACTTCAAGGCGATCCCCAAGCTCAACAAGATGCAGGTGCTGGAATTGGCCCGCTGTGAATGGATCCTACGGCGCGAGAACGTCATCGCCCTCGGGCCGAGCGGCACGGGCAAGACCCATGTTGCCCTCGGACTGGGGCTGGCCGCCTGTCAGAAGGGCATGGCGGTCAGCTTCACCACCGCCGCGACGTTGGTCAACGAGCTGATGGAGGCCCGCGACGAACGCCGCCTGCTCCGCCTGCAAAAGCAGCTGGATGGCGTCAAGTTGCTCATCATCGATGAACCAGGCTTTGTGCCGCTGTCCAAGACCGGTGCCGAGCTCTTGTTCGAGCTCATCTCTCAGCGCTATGAGCGCGGTTCCAAGATGATCACCAGCAACCTGCCATTCGACGAATGGACTGAAACCTTCGGCACCGAACGCCTGACCGGCGCATTGCTCGATCGACTGACCCACCACGTCAATATCCTCGAGATGAACGGCGACAGTTATCGGCTCGGACAAAGCCGCGCCCGAAAGGCCGAAGCAACCACATAATCGCACCTTGCGAGATTGGCCCTGCGGGCCAAAGCGCCATGGCACGCGCCAGCTATTTGGGAAGCGCGCGCGCCATGGCGCTTGGCGCCTCGCCACTGGCCTGGTTTTGCGCCGCCGCGTAGCCGGTTTTTACGCCGCCGTTGACACTCCTCGTTGTAGTGCCGACGCCAAGTCTCCAGTTTTTCCTGCGCGTCCACAAAGCTCATGAAGTTGCCATTGTCGCGCCATTGGTCCGAGCGGCAATGGCGACGCGCGTTCAGGCATTCGGACCGAAGCTTGCTGTTGAACGCCTCGATGAAGCCATTGTCAGTAGGCTTTCCAGGGCGTGAGAAGTCCAAGGTAACGTCGTTGGCATAAGCCCACAGGTCGAGATCGCGAGAGATAAATTCGGCTCGCCATCGTCGACCCGGATCGTCCTGGGATAGCCGACCTCGGCACAGACCCGTTCCAGTGTCCGGACCACATCCTCACCGCGGTAAGCGAAGCGCGGGTCGACTGCTGGACAAAAACGGGAATGCGTATCCACGATCGTCAGAATCCGCAGCTTGTTGCCGAGGGCGAGTTGGTCATGAACAAAATCCATGGCCCAGACATCGTTCGGTCCGACTGCCTCCTGGCGATCATCGCGCAGCTTCGCCTTCACCCGACGTCTTGGATTCTTGTTCCTCAGCTGCAGACCCAACTCATTGTAGATCCTGCGCGTCTTCTTGATGTTCACCTGCCAGCCCTCCCGTCGCAGCAAGACATGGACACGCCGATATCCGTAGCGCACCCGTGTTTCGCAAATCTCCCGGATCCTCAGTTCCAATGCGGCCTGCCCGGTTCGGCGGGACTTGTAGTGGTAGCTCGACGGGTCAAAGCGCAGGGCCTCACATGCCCGGCGGATCGATATGCCCCAGCCCACCAACATCCCGTCAACCAGTTCCCGTGTCCGGGCAGGGTGAGCCAGCAGGCGCCACCGGTTCAAGCCGGCTGGCGAACGAGCTTTCGGCGGATGACATCCTGCAGCATTTCCCGATCCAAAGTCAGGTCGGCCACGATCTTCTTCAACCGGCTGTTCTCATCTTCCAGCGCCTTCAGCCGGCGCATCTCGTCCGGAAGCAAACCGCCATACCGCGTTCGTCGGGTGAACAGTCCACCGGACTGTTCACTGATCCTCCTTC
This sequence comes from Paracoccus liaowanqingii, assembly GCF_004683865.2. Lineage (NCBI taxonomy): Bacteria > Pseudomonadati > Pseudomonadota > Alphaproteobacteria > Rhodobacterales > Paracoccaceae > Paracoccus > Paracoccus liaowanqingii. The sequence goes on from NZ_CP040763.1 coordinate 214,279, forward strand.
CTCCAGTTGAAGTAGGTCGCCTGGCTGATCCCCGCCTTTCAGCAGACCTCGGCCACCGGCGTACCTTCCTCACCCTGCTTCAGGACAAACGCCTTCTGCGCCTCCGTGAACCTCGATGCCTTCATCGTTCTCAGCTCCTCTCCCAGCCAGGGAAGGTTAGCCGAAAACTCCAGTTTCAAACGGTCCAGTTTTTAAGGGGCAGAGCACTCTCTAGCCGGGCCCAATGTTCGGATGGAATGAGGTACAGGACCTTCTGACGATCCGGTCACTCGACAGTCAGAATTCCGATCGTCCGGGCCCGCACATTCGCGACGCTGGTGTCGTTGCAAATGACCTTTTCCACCCCTGCTGTCACCTCGACATCGTCGCCGACCTGCCGGACAAGCGCCGTTCCCAGAGCGCCCCAATCCGAAAGGTCGAGCGTGTCGATCTCGGTCAGGTCACGGACATAGCTGATCACGCCCGTGCGATAGATGCGGAAGATGTCGGCGCCAGCGCCGCCATGCATGTCGGAGCCGCCCGCATCGTTGATCAGCAGGTCGTCGCCCTCTCCGCCGATCAGCGTGTCGAAGCCGGAGCCCGAAATCAGCGTATCGTTCCCTGCGCCGCCGATGAGGCTGTCATCCCCCGCACCGCCGTCAAGCAGGTCGTTGCCGCTGTTGCCGATCAGGGTGTCGTTGCCCTGTTCGCCGTAAAGCCGGTTATTGCCCCAGGTGCCGGCCCGCAGGATGTCGTTCCCGCGGCCCCCATAAGCCACGATCTGCGTCCGCCCCGGAGAGACGTTCTCGTCATTGCCGTCGCCCAGATCCAGCTCGATTTTCTTGTAGTACACGTCGGACATGATGATCTTGTTGTCCAATGCATTGCCGACGATCTTGATCGCCGCGCTGTGCATCCCGAGGAGCTGGAAGTCCTCGATATGCGGCGGCATGCGCACCTCGGTCCGACCGTGATGCGAATTCGAATACATCCGCTGATGGTTCGGTGAGCGCCCCTTGCTGTGCAGATCGCCCAGGGCCACGAAACTGGTGGCAAAGCGACGATCCGTGACCTCGGTCCCCAGGAAGGACTGAATGTTGCTGGGCCGCGAGGTGTCGATCGCCTCTTCCACGATCAGCATGCCCCATGCGCGCGCGGCCAGGATGCACTCCTCGCGCAGGGCCGCATAGTCGGGATCCTTCGCGGCGATGTTCCTGACAGTCCAGGGGTCGGCATCCAGATCGAACATCTCGCCCGTGCCGTCCTGATAGACGGTGACCCGCTTGTCGTGCTTGGCGATGCTGACCGAGCCGTACCAAAAGGTCGGAATGGCCCGGGGCGCGGGCGTCGCGCCGTCGATCCACAGCTTGAGGCTCTGCCCCATGAAGCTGTCGGGCACCGGCAGACCGCACAGGTCCAGGATGGTGGCGCCCAGATCGACATGGCTGACCGGCTGCGTCACCTTCCGGGGCGTCTGCCCGGGCACCCTAATCAGCATCGGCGCCAGCGCGCATTGCTCGTACAGCGTGAACTTGTGCCATCTCCCGTGGTCGGACAGGTGATAGCCGTGATCGCTGTAGAACGTCACGACGGTGTTGTCCGCGTGGGGAGAGGCGTCCAATGCATCCAGAACGCGCCCAAGCTGTTCATCCATCCACAGGCAGCCGGCCGCATAGTTCCGGATCGTCTTGCGCACATACAGGACCTGTTCGTCGGTCCACTCGGCCGGATCGGACGACGAGTAATTCAGGGTGCCCGAGGTGATGAACTCGTTGACGAAGGGCATGGTATCGAACCCGCCCTTCCAGTCTGACGGCATGATCACATCGTCGAGGGCGACGAGATCGTGAATCCGGGCGGGGGTCGTCCAGGGAAGGTGCGGGTGGTGAAACCCGCATTCCCAATACCAGGGCCGATCCGTCGGAAGGACATGGGTGAGGGCATGGATCGTGTCGTTCGCCCGGCTTGCGTCGTACCAGGGCGCGTCCTCGGCGTAGACCCCGCCGCACATTCCGCCCCGATTTTCGATCGGTTTGGCGGGGGTGAACGGTCCAACATTGAAGGGTGGCGAGTCGTACAACTCTCGGTAGACGCCCGGCGGCTGCGGGCGGTAGCCGTGAAAGACCTTCCCGGTGGTGCCGGTGTAGAACCCGGCCTTGCGCAACTGATAGAGCCAGGTGTTTCTGGGGTGAACGAGGCTTTCCCATCCAAGCGAAAGGTCGAACGACTTCGTATCGGCGGGGGACAGGCCCGTCATGACCGCCGTTCTGGCCGGCTCGCAGACCGAGACGACGCAATAGGCGCGATTGAAATCCGTCCCTGTCTCGGCAAGCCGGCGCAGGTTCGGCAGGTCGAACCCCGGGATCAGCAGGGACAGAAGACGGTCCACATGCGCCAGATCGTCGGCCGCGATAAACAGGATGTTGGGCATGCGTTATCCTCGGTAGGTGCTTTTGGCATAGTCCAGGAACAGGGTGCGAAGCTGGGGCATCGCGAAGATATCACCCTCGATCAGGGCAAAATCGAGATAGGTCCCGGTGAAAGGACCATTCGCGCGGCCCTCGCCGATGCGGATCTTCCAGGTCGGACCGATCAGCCCAACCTGGGCGGTCCATGCCGGCCACGCCGCGGTCAAGGGGGCATCGTCGTTCACGGCGCCTTTCAGGGATCCGGCGGTGAAATCGATGGTCTGGAAAGTCGTGCTGTGGGTGCTTGTCACCGGGGCCCGGGTATAGGTCGCCCGCTGGTCGATTTTAGTGCCCAGGACGTTCAGATTCATGCAGCCCTCGGTGGACGTGCGGGCTGGGTTGTCTTGGATCGTCAGGCTGCCGGTGGCGTCGGGGTTGGTCTGGATGCTCCATGCCCGCCCCTTGCCGACGCGGCGGATATGGACGAACGACCAGAGCCCGGTCAGCGCCGGGTGGCGAAAGGTGAGATCCGTCTGATCCGCCCCGAACGCGGCGTCAAAGGCGGCGGCGTCCTGCCCGCCCTCGTCCCGCCAGGCAAAGGGACGCGGCGGAGTGACCGGAGACGCCGTCAGTTCCAGGCCGCCGATGCGGGGACGGACGCAAGGAAGCCCCGTCACGGGGTCCGGGCGGGACATGCGCTGCACGGTGGTCCACCAGTTCCGAAGGGCCGGGAATGACCTGAACTGATCGGTCCATATACGTCGGTCCGCGGTCGGACGAGTGACCGTCAGGTCCAGAACGGCAAGTGGCAAGATGATCTTCCTCAGAAAACAGAGACGCGGCCCGCGCGCGCATGGCGGTACAAGGTGGTTCCGGTCACCGTCAGGCTTGGCCTGGACCAGCTGTCCGTGACGGAGCCTCGGTTGCAGGGGAACCCGTCACCGCGATCGCCGGTCTCTCCGAAGGCATAGCGGACGGTCAGCGTGCCGGTCGGGTCGGCGGTCATCGTCAGAAGGGCATCGGTGCCCCTGACCTCGACCGAGGCGACGACGGCCCCGTTGGTGACCCCGTCGACGCAGAAGCCGTGCCGGTCCGGGTCGTGCAGGACCAGGGCCGACATGGCGGTGAAGGGCACCGTGATCACGCGACCCGCGCGCGAGGCCTTGGCACCGAGGCTGGGCCCGTACCAGTCGCGGCCTGCCAGACGCTCGTTGGCCGCCAAGGCTTCCAGCTCGCTGACCTGCATCGCCGCCTCGGGGGTCAGGGTCGCCGCAGTCCCCCGTTGCAGCGGGAAGGGATAGCGGGGGGTGGCCACGACCAGTCCAAGCGACCAATGCGCCCAGTCCAGCTCGCCCTCCGCCAGGATCACCTCGGAGGTGCCATCGGTGCGCGTCCCGGCGGACTGGCTGACGACCACCACCGGCAGGGGCGCCTGCCCTGCGGCTTCGGCGATTTCCTGACGCAGGCTGTTGGCCACGGCGGCATAATGAAGATCGGCCGTGGCCCGAAGCGTCTGCGGGGCGCCTTCCAGCAGCGACAGGCTGATCCGGTCCACGAACAGCTCCTTCCCCCAGGGAACGAGCGCCTGGCGCGCCGCCGCAACACGGTCCCGAAGGGCTAGGCGCGGCGCCGATCCAGGCAACGCGTCGGCCTCGACTGTCGAGGCGACGACCCGCGTCAACGCCACCACCGTCGGCAATGCCCGGCGCGCGGCATATTCCCCCTCCAAAAACGCGACGGCAACGGCCGAGGCCGCCTCGCCGTCTTCCGGCGAGCGCAGCGTTTCATCGATCAGATGATAGCGGAAATCCTCGGCGATCGGGCGAACGACGCCCGCGCTGCCGCCGCCAAAGGCCACGACCCCGAGAGCGGGATCATAGGTCTGCGCCAAGGTGATCGCCCCCCGCTTTTCGTAGCCCCATGTCTCGCGCCACTGGCGGGAGAGGTAGCGGATCACAGGGCCGAACTCGTCCCTGCTTTGGATGGCGTTCCACGCATCACCCAGATTGTCCGGGTCCACGAACTCGATTGTCGTGCCTTCGCGCCTGTCCGGCGGCTGCGGATAAAGGCTGCCGTCCCGCATGTCGATGCCGAACGCGGTCGTGCCGTCGGCATTCTCGATAATTGGGATGATGTGATCCCCCGGTGCGGTCGGAGCGTTCAGGCGCGCAGGCGGGGACATCGGACCATCATGCATCTCGAGACGGAAGAGGACATTCCCCGCATCGTCATCGACCGACACGCCCATCGAGGCCCCGGGGCCGGCAAGCTTGCGCGCATTGACCCCGCCCTCCGCGTCCTGACCGCCGAGGCGCAGCAGAAGATTGCCCAGAATGAGGCGCAGGGCGGCCAATCCTGCCTCTTGTGCAGGGTCTGTGTCGAAATCTTGGGTCATGACGGTTCGCAACTCGCTTCAGCACGCCGCAGAGGTGACATCCGCGATTGCCGGCACGATATTCTCGCCTCTCCGTCAGGTCTACTCCACAACGCCAAAAGGCGCCTGATTTTTTCCGGCAGATCGCTTCACGGACCGACCACCGGCACCGGATCCGCAGGGATGGCCTTGGTCGTCGGCAGAGTTGTGCTGTCTCACCGGCAAAGCGGTCACCAAGCCGTCGAACAGCGAAAAATGCTAGCTGTAGACCCGGAAGTAATCCGTGCGCAGCCGGGTAAGCTTGTCCGTGTCCAGTAAAGGATCGGGGAATGCGTAGTCCGACCGCAACGCCAGTGTGATGAGCGGCCAGAAGACGTCGTCCGGTGCCGCCATCTCGGCCGATCGGCTCAGCGTCCACACAAGCGCCTCGCCCGTTGCAGGGTCGCGGATCGGGCGGCGATTGAAGTAGATCACACAATGATGTCCGATCAGCAGCACGCCGTACCGGTTGTAGCTTTCGGTCATGTCCGGTTCGGTCGTCACGCCGCTGCTGTCATGTCGTTCGCCGGGTTCGCCCCATTCATGAAGATAGGCGTCATAGACATGGGGCTCGAGGCCCTTGTGCTCGACGACGTCGATCTCGATGCTGGTGGCAGGAGCAAGAATGCTGTGGGCGTTCAGAAACCAGAAGGCGGGCCATGTGAGGGGATGCTCGGGGAACAGCATGCGCGCCTCGAAATACCCGTGCCGCCAGCCCCGCATGATCGTACCGTCCGAACGCGCCGACTGGATGTTGCCGCTGATCCACTGAAACTCGGGTTCCTCGTTGCCGTAGTAATGCGGCACATTCATCCTTTCGCCGATGTACTTCGCCGAAATCTGAAGGGCCGTGCCGTGCGAGGCATCGGCGTCGCTGACGATGGCATAGGGGTCGAAGCCCTCTTCCCCGCCCCATCGGGCAAAGGCCGCGCGACCGTAGAACCCGGGATCCGCCGTACCGGCCTTGGGTCCGGCGGCCCATGTCTCGCGGTCAAGCGTCAGGAAGGGATCTTCGAAGATGATCGTGACGACCTCGGATGCGGTGCTGGTGGCAGACCGGGGCCGGGCGCAGGACGTGCGGCTGGCCGTCTCGGCGCTGAAGGCCAAGCGCGCCAAGCAGGCCGAGGCGTTCCCCCGCGACCACCGCCCCTGGGGCTGGTTCGAGACGCTGGCCTTGGCCGACCGCTTCCAAGTCAAGCGCATCGTGGTCAAGCCCGGCGCGGCGCTGTTGCTGCAGAGCCATGTGCACCGGTCCGAGCACTGGATCGTCGTGTCGGGCACCGCGCGGGTCACCGTCGACGACAGCGTGACGCTGGTGACCGAGAACCAGTCGATCTACGTCCCCCTGGGCGCCGTCCACCGGATGGAGAATGGCGGCAAGGTGCCGATGGTGCTGATCGAGGTGCAGACCGGCAGCTACCTGGCCGAGGACGACATCATCCGCTACGAGGATGTCTATTCGCGCAGCTCGGCTGACTGAGGGCGGGGCGGGGGCGGGCCGGCTTTTGCATAACGACTGGACCCATAAATCAGGCGATCCAACGTTGAAAAGTAGCGCAGGGCCGATGGGGCAGAACGCCGCCCGCTAACGACCTGCCTCGAACCAGCAGACTCTGGTCTCGATAAGAGGACCGACGCTTTGCAGGTCAAGAGTGCGCCGAAGGAGCCGGGGCTTTCATCAGCCTTAGAGGAGTTGTTTCCCCAACATAGGGCCCGCACGCAAGCATGGCACGTTCAAGCGGCGCGGGCGCCGTAGTCCTCGGGACAGTGGCCGGCTGGCTCTTGACGCAAGATCCACCTTGGAACCCACGCGCAGCCACTGAAGCCTCGAGCCGTAAAGAGTTCACCGTCAATAGCCACCGGTCAGAAAGAGCCGGTGAACGGGATCCATATCGGCAATGCACCATTCGTCAGGAAAACTCTCAGCCTGGCAGTCCGACAAACATTTATCTTCATCCCGTCCATGCCGGGTTTCGGCTTTTCGGGCAAAAGTCACCGAGCCCGGCTGGACCCCCGCCCGCATCGCGGCCGCGTGGGCGACACTGATGGTGCGGCTCGGATATGACAGCTGGGGCGCGCAGGGCGGGGACTGGGGCGCTATGGTCACCATGATCCTGGGGCGCCGGGCCGAGTTCGGCGCGGCTCTATTGGGAGGGGATGCAGGCGATGCGGGCGGGCGGGATGCGGCAGGACGTCCTGAGGACCCCGGCCGGCATCTCGATGTTCCGCGGCGAGCAGGTTCGCCTGTCGCGCCGGTGGGCCGAGGCCCGGTTCGACCGCCTCGTGCATTTCGCGCAACATGACCAAGGCGGTCATTTCGCTGCCCTGGAGCGTCCCGGCGCGTTCGTCCACGACCTGCGGGCAACCTTCGAATCTCTGCGATAGCCTGCGCGGACCGCCATGTCCTCCTGACGGGGTTTTGCAAGAGAGGGGAGCCGGGCGCCGATGTGCCCGGCTCTTCCGGCCGTTTCCGTGAGATGGTGACGCTTGCTATCTTGGAACAGTTTGCGGGCACGGGTGCCGGCTTCCGAAGCGGACAGGTACGGGTCACCACCGTCGCAGATCACATCACATATACGACGCCCTCAGCACACCCTTCTTCAGGATGATGTTCGCGTAAAGCCGGCGCTCGCCCGTGGCGATGACAGCATAGGCGGCGCGGGTGCGCTCGTAGAAGGCGAAGCGCTCGACGGGCTCCAGCGTCAGCGGGCGGCCTTCGGCGCGGACCAGCGCGGCCTCGAACTCGGGATAGATCGGGGGCGTCTCGCCCGGCGCGTCCATGGCGGCGGCGGGGTGATCGACGAAATCGTCCAAGGGCAGCAGGGACAGCACCGCGTCCAGCGCATCGGTCGCGCTGATGCCGGGCAGGCGCACCAGCCGTTGCGCCATGCTGTCGGCGGGAAAGTTGGCGTCGGTGATGGCGATCTCGTCGCCATGGCCCATATTGGCCAGTATCGCCAGCAACTCGCCGGACAGCAGGGGGTTCAGGGTCTTCAGCATGACATGGTCCTTTCAGGTGCGGCGTCAGGTCCGGGGCGTGTCGAATGGATCGGCGGGACGGATGACAAGAACAGGGAATCCACCGCCGCACGCGTCACTACTGTGCCTCCCATGGCATTGATCGAGCTGTGGTTGCGAAGCGCAAATGACGTCCGCCGTTTCCCCACGCGCTCAGTCCAATCCATAGAACCGCAGGGCGGTCCGACCGAAGATGAGGGCGCGATCGCCTTCCGGCAGCGCAGCGGTCAGATCCTGGGCGACGGTCAGCCAGTCGGGATAGGACCCGGCCAGTTCCAGCACGGGCCAGTCGCTGCCCCAGATCAGTCTGGCGGGCCCGAAGGCCGCCAGCACATGATCGAAGACCGGGCGCAGAGTGTCGACGGACCAGCCGGGGCCGTATTCCGTGGCCAGCCCCGACAGCTTGCAATCGATCTGGGGGTGGGCGGCCAGCGCGGTCATGCCGTGGCGCCATTCCGGTCCGGGGTCGGCCCCGTCGAAGACCGGCTTGGCGCAATGATCGATGACGATGGGCAATTCCGGCAGAAGGCGGGCCAGCCTGTCGATCACGGGCAGGTGGCGGGGGGTGATCAGCGCATCCAGGCGCAGCCCGGCATCGGCCATCCGGCGCAGCCCGTCGATCACGCCATCCTGCAGGATCCAGTCGGTGTCATCGATGTCCTGCAACATCGGCCGGATGCCCCGCAGGGCTGGATGGGTGATCCGCGACAGTTGCGTCTCCACGTCGCCGGTCAGGTCGATCCATCCGACGACCGCGCGCACCAGCGGCGACCGATCGGCCAGATCCAGCAGGAACAGAGTCTCGTCGACCGTGGGGGCGGCCTGCACCAGGACCGTGCCGGTCACCCCCGCGGCATGCGCCAGCGGCTCGAGGTCCGCGGGCAGGAGGTCGCGCCGAATGGCCGCGACTTCCTCCGTCATCCAGTCGTAGTCGCCCCGCGCGATCCGCCAGAAATGCTGATGGGCATCGATGATCACGAGAATGTCCTTGCCGGTCGTGTTCTAAATCATAATAAACCGTATGAAGGCGGTCGCCGGGTGTCAACGCATCACGTGAGGGAACAGGAGGAGGCATGAAGACCAACAGGATCGGCCAGACCGGCGTGCAGGTCACCGAAATCGCCTTTGGCTGCGCAAGCATCGGCAATCTGTATCGGGAGGTTGCGGATGACGATGCCCGGCAGGTGCTGCAGGCGGCATGGGACGCCGGTATCCGCTATTTCGACACGGCGCCCCATTACGGGCGCGGCCTGTCGGAGCAGCGCTTGGGCCGCTTCCTAGCCGGGCGTCAGGGCTTTGCGCTGTCCACCAAGGTGGGCCGCGTGCTGTCCCCCGCCATCGCACCCATCCGGGACGCCGACAGCTATGTCCGTCCGGCTCAAAACGATGTGCGCTACGATTATTCCGGGGACGGGATCGAGGAGAGCTTCGAGCAGAGCCTCGAGCGACTAGGGGTGCGGCATGTCGAGATCGTCTATGTCCATGACCTGGGGTCCTATACCCATGGCGCGGACAACGACCGGCATCTGCAGGCCTTTCTGGGATCCGGCTACGAGCGGCTGGTCCGGCTGAAGGAGGCCGGGCGCATCGGCGCCTTCGGCCTTGGCGTCAACGAATCCGAGATCTGCCTGCGGGTGATGGATCACGGCCCCCTGGACGCGATCCTTCTGGCGGGTCGGCTGACGCTGCTGGACCGTTCGGCCGAGGCCGTGTTGGTGCCGCGCTGCCGGGCGGCGGGGACCAGCCTGGTGCTGGGCGGGATCTTCAATTCGGGCATTCTGGCCACCGGCCCGATGCCGGGCGCGACCTATGACTATGGCCCGGCCCCGCAGCAGGTGCTGGACCGCGTTGCCGAGCTGCAGGACCAGGCCGCGGCACAGGGCATCCCGCTTGCCACTGCGGCGCTGCGGTTCGCGCGCGATCATCCGGCCGCCACGGCCGTGCTGCTGGGGACGGCCAACCCGGCGACCCTGCGCCGCAATCTGGAGGCGCTTCGTCAACCCAGATCGTGATGGCGCAGCGATGACAGCAAGGTCGACCTGGAGGTCCGCAGATGCCGTCGCGCCGCCTCGGCCGCGCGGTTGGCATCGCGGGCCTCGAGCGCGTCGATCACCGCCAGATGCTCCTGGATCGCGGCGGCGTTGCGCTGTTTCTCCTCGGTCTTGTCCCACATGTAGTGATAGTGGAAGATCAGGGAGATGACCTTCTGGAACTCGGCCACGAAACGGTTGCGGACGACATCGTTGATGGCCTCGTGGAAGGCCTCGTCCAGCTTCGAGAATGCGTGGAAATGCGTGTCGATCTGGCTGGCCAGGACCAGATGGCGCTCGCGCAGGTCGGCCAGCCGCTGCCAGACGGGATGATCGACCGGCGCCTCGACCAGCTTGGCGATCGCATCCAGCTCGAGCACCAGGCGGAAATCCGACAGCTCGATCGCAAAATCCTTCGTGAAACCGCGCAGCATCCAGCCGCCCCTTGGCCGGCGGGCCACCAGCCCGAACCGGCTGAGACCGGCCAGGAACTCGTTCAGCTGATGCTGCGTCACCCCGAAGGTGCGCGCCAGCTCGGCCACCGACAGCGGCGTTTCGGCAGGCACGTCGAAGCGCAGGATCCAGTCGAGGAACCGCTGCTCCAGATCCTCCCGCCCGTCGGGGCTTCGGGTCACGGCGATGCGATCCTCGGGTCCCGGCACGCGCAGCAGGTACTTGGCACGACCGTCCAGCGCGATCACCCCGAGGTCCGACAGCCGCGCAAGGCAGCGGCGCACCACCGTGCGGCTGACGCCCGCGATCTCGCTCAGCACGGTCTCGGCGGGCACAGGGGCCCCGGCGGACAGGGCCGCGCAGTGATCCAGAAGGCGGTTGTACGCCTCGCGATAGCGCGTGTCGCTGCGGGCCACGAGCGTTTCCTTTCCCGAACGGTTCTTGTCCTAAATTATTAAAAACAATTGACAGGTGCAAGGCGCCTGCACATCCTTGGCCGATATTCGGACGCGATCGGTCGGGGAGGAACGATGACGGACGCAAGCAAGCCTTGGGCCAACGGGAAAGAGCGCAGGCTGACCATGGCCCGCGACCAGTTGCACCGTGCGTCTGCCCTGCTAACGCTGCTGCTGCTGATCATGGGGTTCGCGCTTGCCAGCCCGTCCTTCCTGTCGGTCAACAACGGGCTGACGGTGCTGCTGCAGACATCGGTGATCGGGCTTTTGGGGATCGGGCTGACGATGGTGATCATCACCGGCGGCATCGATCTGTCGGTTGGGTCGGTGCTGGCCCTGTCGGGCGTGGTTTCGGCGATGGCCGTCAAGGCGGGTCTGCCGGTCATTCCCGCGATGTGCGTGGGCGTCCTGGCGGGGGCCGCCTGCGGGGCGTTCAACGGCCTCGTCATCACGCGACTGCGCATCCCGCCCTTCGTGGCCACGCTTGGCATGATGCTGATCGCGCGCGGCATGGCGCTGCAGCTGACCGGGGCCACCCCCATCTCGCAGCTGGGCGCGGGGTTCGGGCGGCTTGGCAACGGCGCGCTGTTCCGCATGGTCGAGATGCAGCCGAACGGCTTTCCCCGCGTGATCTTTCCCGGCATCCCCTATCCGGCGATCCTGCTGCTGATCGTGGCGATCGCAGCCACCTATCTGCTGCGCCGCCGCCAGATCGGGCGCCATATCTATGCCACCGGCTCGAACGAGGAGGCCGCGCGGCTGTCCGGCGTCGATGTCGACTGGACCAAAATGTATGCCTATACCATGTCCGGCGCCTTGGCGGGGCTGGCGGGTAACGTCCTGATGTCGCGCCTGGTCACCGCCCAGCCAAGCGAGGGCGTGATGTACGAGCTGGACGCCATCGCGGCGGCGGTGATCGGGGGCGCGTCGCTGTCGGGCGGCGTGGGCACGATCGCGGGCACGATGATCGGGGCGTTCATCATCGGCATCCTCAGGAACGGTCTGAACATGTCCGGCGTGTCGGCCTTCATCCAGCAGATCGTCATCGGGCTGGTCGTCATCGGCGCCGTCTGGATCGACCAGGTCCGCAACCGGCGCTGAGCCGCAACACCATCATCATCGGAGGAGGAACCAAGATGACCCTGCTGAAGACATGCCTGACCGTATCGGCCCTGGCCCTGACCGCAACCGCGGCGCAGGCCGGAGAGATCGCGGTCATCGTCAAGACGACCAACTCGAACTTCTGGCAGAACGTGAACCTGGGCGCACAGGCCGCCATCGAGGGCCAGTCGGAACACACCCTCAGCTTCGACGGTCCGACGGCCGAAAGCGCGGTGGCCGATCAGGTCAACCTGGTCGAGAACGCCATCAACCGCGGCGTAGCCGGACTGGTGCTGGCCCCATCCGACCCCGAGGCCCTGATCCCCGTGGTGCAGCGCGCCTACGAATCCGGCATTCCGGTCGTCATCATCGACAGCACCCTGGGCGAGGGGGCCGAGGGCAGCTTCCAGGCCTTCCTGTCCACCGACAACTGTGCCGCCGGCGAACAGGTCGCACAGCGCATGATCGACGAGGCCGGGACGACCGGCAAGGTCGGGATCATGTCCTATGTCGCGGGCGTGGGGTCCGAGATCGGCCGCGTGGGCTGTTTCACCGAGTACCTGGAAGCCAATTCCGACCTGGAGATCGTGGGCCCGCTTTATTCGCAAAGCCAGATGGCCAATGCGCTGAACCAGACCACCGACATGCTGGCCTCGAACCCGGATCTGGTCGGCATCTTCGGCGCGAACGAGCCGACCGCCGTCGGCATGGGCCGCGCCATCACCCAGGCCGGGAAGGCGGGCCAGCTGACGGCCCTGGGCTTTGACGGCAACGAGGATCTTCAGCAGTTCGTGCGCGACGGCGTGCTGACGGCAACGGCCGTGCAAGGGTCGTTCGCCATGGGCGAGCTGGGCGTGCAGGCGGTCATGGACATCATCGCGGGCGAGACGGTCGAGCCGTTCATCAACACCGGCGTCGTGATGGTCGATCAGGACAACATCGAGTCCGACGAAGCGAAGAACGTCCTCTATTGATCCTGCCGGGGGCCGTTTCCCCGGCCCCCGATTGGCGACACGTTGCAAAGGGCAGGCCATGTCACTCCAGCCGCTGGTCCAGATGACCGACATCGAAAAGAACTTCGGCGGCGTCCGCGCTGTCGACCATGTCTCCGTCAACCTCTATCCGGGCGAGGTCGTGGGCCTGCTGGGGCATAACGGTGCGGGAAAATCCTGCCTGATGCGCATCCTGTCGGGCGCGATGACGCCCAGCAGCGGCGAGATCCGCGTGAACGGCGAGGCGGTGACGTTCGCCGAACCCAACGATGCCCGCGCCCGGGGGATCGAGACGATCTACCAGACGCTGGCGCTGGCCGACCATCTGGATGCGCCCAGCAACCTGTTCCTGGGACGCGAGCTGAAGACCCGGTTCGGCAATCTGGACGACGCCGCGATGCTGCGCGCCGCCCGCGAGGTGCTGGCCCGGTTGAACCCGAACTTCACGAACCTCCGCGATCCCGTGTCCAGCCTGTCGGGGGGGCAGCGACAGGTCATCGCGATCGCGCGTGCGATCTATTTCGACACCCGCATCCTGATCATGGACGAGCCGACGGCGGCCCTCGGGCCATCGGAGACCGCGATGGTCGCCGATCTGATCCGCAAACTGCAGGCCGATGGCATCGGGATCTTCCTGGTCAGTCATGACATCCATGACGTCTTCGAGTTGTGCGACCGGGTCGTGGTGATGAACAAGGGCCGTGTCGTCGGTGCCCATGCCATCACCGAGGTGAGCAAGGACGACGTCCTCAGCCTGATCGTGAAGGGAGAACTGCCCGGCGGCTGGACCGCGCGTCCGATCGAGGCCGCGCAATGAAGGACGACACGACCGCCATGATGGACTGCGGCATCTGCCTGAAGCCGGGCCGGTTCGACGTCGTCTCTCGTCCCCGCCCGACCGAGGCCCCCGAGGGCTGGGTGCTGGTGGACATCGCCGCGATTGGGATCTGCGGCACAGATTACCATATCTTCGAAGGCAAGCACCCCTATCTGGAATACCCCCGGGTGATCGGGCACGAGCTGTCGGCCCATGTCGCCAGCGGACCCGACACCGGGCGGCTGGTCGTCGTGAACCCCTATCTGTCCTGTGGAACATGTCGCGCCTGCCGGCGCGGCAAGCCGAACTGCTGCGCCTCGATCGCGGTCCTGGGCGTGCATCGCGATGGCGGCATGTGCGCGCGCATCGCGGTGCCAGTGGGCAACCTCTACCCTGCCGACGGCCTGAGCGTGCGGCAGGCCGCGATGGTCGAGTTCCTGGCCATCGGCGCGCATGCCGTCGCCCGGTCGGGCGTGGGCAAGGGCGATCTGGCGCTGGTGACCGGCGCGGGGCCCATCGGGCTTGGCACCGCCCTGTTCGCCCGGCTGGCCGGGGCCGAGGTGCATCTGATGGATCTCAGCGACGAACGGCTGGCCCTGGCCAGGCGCCTGTGCGGGTTCGACCGCCTTCACCGCCCCGGCGATGACATCCTGACCGGCGATCTGGCCGAGGGGTTCGACGCAGTTTTCGACGCCACCGGCAGTGCCAGGGCAATCGAGGCGGGCTTTCCCCTGCTGGCACATGGCGGGACCACGGTTCTGGTCAGCGTGGTGAAGGGCGACATCGGCTTTTCGGACGCCGAGTTCCACAAGCGCGAAGCGCGCATCGTCGGCAGCCGCAATGCGCTGCGGTCCGATTTCGACCGCGTCATCGCGGCCATCCGCGAGGGGCTGATCCCCGCCGATGCGCTCGTGTCGGATGTCGTGGCCCTGGCCGATCTGCCCGCCCGGTTCCCCGCGCTGGTTCATGACCGCAACGACATCGTCAAGATCCTGGTGACCCCGTGACACATCCCGTTCCGACCGCCATCCACCTGCATGACCGCGACAACATCATGGTGGCCCTGACGTCCCTGGCCCCGGGGACGCCCGTCGCGGGGGACACGGTCGCCGCCGAGGCGATCCCCGCGGGCCACAAGATCGCCCTCCGCCCCATCGCGGCGGGCGAGCCGGTGCTGAAATACGGCCAGGTCATCGGCACCGCCACGCAGGCCATCGCAGCCGGAGAACATGTGCATGTCCACAACCTGGGCATGGGCGCGCACCGGCAGGATTACGGGTTCGGCAGCGCGGTGGATCCGCTGCCCGGCATCGACGCCCCGGCCTCGTTCCAGGGGTTCCACCGCCCCTCGGGCCGGGTGGGGACGCGCAACTATATCGGCATCCTGACCTCGGTGAACTGCGCGGGGTCCGTTGCGCGCTTCATCGCGGAAGAGGCCGAGCGTCAGGGATGGCTGGCCGACTATCCCCATGTCGACGGCATCGTGCCCATCGTGCACGGAACCGGCTGCGGCATGTCGGGAAAGGGCGAGGGCTACGAGACGCTCTTCCGCACCATCGCGGGCTATGGCCACAACCCGAACTTCGGCGCGATCCTGATGGTGGGGCTGGGCTGCGAGGTCATGCAGATCCCCGACCTGATCGACCGGCAGGCGCTGAAGGACAGCGCGCGCTTCCGCTACATGACCATCCAGCAGACCGGCGGCACGCGCGCCACTGTCGACAAGGGCGTGTCCGTGCTGCGCGACCTGGCCGCCGAGGCGAACCGCGCCACCCGCCAGCCCGCGCCGGCCTCGAAGCTGGTCATGGGCATGCAATGCGGCGGATCGGACGGCTATTCGGGCATCACCGCCAACCCCGCGCTCGGCATCGCATCCGACCTGCTGGTGGCGAATGGCGGCATCTCGATCCTGTCGGAAACGTCCGAGATCTACGGTGCCGAACATCTTCTGACGCGCCGGGCCGACGCGGACACCGGGCGCAAGCTGATCGACCTGATCGAGTGGTGGGAGGATTACACCGCCCGCAATTTCGGCGAGATGGACAACAACCCCTCGCCCGGCAACAAGCGCGGCGGCCTGACCACGATCCTCGAGAAAAGCTTGGGCGCCGTCGCCAAGGGCGGCAGCGCGCCCCTCTCGGCGGTCTATCGCTATGGCGAACCCATCGACCGGCCGGGCTTCGTCTTCATGGACAGCCCCGGCTACGATCCCTGCTCGGTCACGGGGCAGGTGGCCTCGGGGGCCAACCTGATCGCCTTCACCACCGGGCGGGGCAGCGTGTCGGGATACCGCCCCGTGCCCTGCATCAAGATCGCCTCGAACCCCGACCTGTGGCGCCGGATGGAGCCTGACATGGATGTCGATTGCGGGGCGATCCTGTCCGGGGTCACCCTGCAGGAGAAGGGCCGCGAGATCTTCGAGCTGATGCTGGCGACCGCGTCGGGCGCCGAGACGAAAAGCGAGGCGCAGGGCTTCGGCGCGGTTGAATTCGTGCCTTGGCAGATCGGCGCGGTGATGTAAGTGAAAGGAAGACCCATGACAGCCCCAGGCCTTGCCGGACAACACGTCCTGATCACCGCCGCAGCCCAAGGGATCGGCCGTGCCAGCGTGGAGGCCTTCATCAGGGCGGGCGCCCAGGTCACCGCGACCGACATCAACGGGGAAGCTCTGTCCGGGCTGGCCGGCTGCCGCACGGCGCGCTTGGACGTTCTGGACGGCGCGGCGGTGACGGAGTTCTGCGCCGCACTGGGACCGGTCGACGTGCTGTTCAACTGCGCGGGCGTGGTCCATGCGGGCAGCATCCTGGACATGCCGGACGCCGATCTGGATTTTGCCTTCGATCTGAACGTGCGGGCGATGGTCCGGATGATCCGGGCCGTCCTGCCGGGCATGATCGACCGCGGGCAGGGGGCGATCATCAACATGTCCTCGGTCGCGTCCTCGGTGAAGGGGGTGCCGAACCGCTTCGCCTATTCGACGACCAAGGCCGCCGTGCTGGGGCTGACCAAATCGGTGGCGGCGGATTACGTGGGCCAGGGCATCCGCTGCAATGCGATCTGCCCCGGCACGGTGCAGTCGCCCTCGCTGGACCAGCGCCTGGCCGCGACCGGCGACGCCGAGGCCGCCCGCGCGGCCTTCGTCGCCCGCCAGCCCATGGGGCGCATCGCCGAGGCCGATGAAATCGCCGATCTGGCCGTGTATCTGGCCGGCGCAACCTATACCACGGGCCAGGCCGTCTGCATCGACGGCGGCTGGACCATCTGATCCAAGGGAGATGACATGAAACTCGTTCGCTTTGGCGCATCCGGCGCCGAGACACCCGGCCTGATCGATGCCGAGGGCCGGATCCGCGACCTCTCGGCGCATGTTCCCGACCTGTCGGGCGCGCATCTGCATGCCGACGCGCTGGCCCGGCTGGCGGGCCTGGACCCGGCCTCGCTGCCGCTGGTCGAGGGCAACCCGCGCCTTGGGCCCCCGGTGGCGGGTACGGGCAAGTTCATCTGCATCGGCCTGAACTATGCCGATCACGCCGCGGAATCCGGCATGGAGGTCCCGCCCGAGCCGGTGATCTTCATGAAGGCCACCAGCGCCATCTGCGGCCCCGACGATCCGATCGTCATCCCGCGCGGCAGCGAGAAGACCGATTGGGAGGTTGAGCTGGCCGTCATCATCGGCACGCCCGCCAAATATGTGACCGAGGCCGACGCCATGTCCCATGTCGCGGGCTTTGCGGTGACGAACGACGTGTCCGAGCGCGCCTTCCAAACGGAGCGTGCGGGCCAGTGGACCAAGGGCAAGTCCTGCGACAATTTCGGCCAGCTGGGCCCATGGCTGGTGACCCCGGACGAGGTCGCGGATCCGCAGGACCTGGGGATGTGGCTGACCGTCAACGGCGAGAGGATGCAGGACGGCTCGACCCGGACGATGGTCTATCAGGTGCCGTTCCTGATCCACTACCTCAGCCAGTTCATGACCCTGCACCCGGGCGATGTGATCTCGACCGGGACGCCGCCGGGCGTGGGCATGGGCATGCGCCCGCAGCGCTTCCTGAAGCCCGGCGACGTGGTCGAGCTGGGCATCGACGGCCTGGGCCGCCAGCGCCAGGACGTGATCGCCGACTAGGCGGCACGGATCAGCGGGCAGTGGCCCGCTGACCCGGGGCGTGGGCATTCAGCCCCGGCACACAGATGCGTGCTGTCGCGGTGGCGACCAACTGCCTGCCGCGCAGGCCTCGGAATGACGCATCGCGCCCGTCCGCAAGGGTGGTCTCTTGCGGGCCGGGCCGTCGGTCGTGCCGATCATCTGGGTTGCGAGACATGCCGGGCTGCCGCCAGATTGGCGGTGGCGACGGCGTCGCCGAGGGATTCCCGCCGAACGAGTTCCGCCACCATCGTGCCGATGAAGCAGTCGCCGGCCCCATGCGTGCTGACCAGAGCGACGGCATGCCCCGGTTCGGCATGGCTGATGTCCTGGCCCTCGACCGCCACGCCGTCCCCGCCCGCGGTGACCACGACCACCCGGAATCGCGCCGCCAGTGCGCGCGCGGCGATCCCGGCATCCTCAAGCGAGGCGACCTTCCGGCCGCACAGCGCCTCGGCCTCGCCTGCGTTGACGACGAGGATATCGACCGCCCGGGCCATCGCGTCGGACATCGGCCGCGCGGGGGCGGCGTTCAGCACGGTCGTCACGCCCCGCGCGCGGGCGGCCTCGGCGGCGGCCAGGTTCAGCGCCTCGGGGATCTCGTTCTGCAGCACCAGATGGGTGGCGTCCTGCCAGAGGGCGTCCTTGGCCAGCACCCCGGGATCGATGGCCAGGTTGGCGCCCGACACGATCACCGCGCCATAGTCGCCGCCCGCATCCATGATCGCCATGCTCATCCCCGATCCTGTTCCGGGGATGGTCGCGACATGGGCGTCGTCCACGCCCGCCCGGCGCAGGCCGTCGCGCAGGAAGGGCCCGAAGGCGTCGTCGCCCACCGCCGAGACCATGCGGCAGGGTACCCCGGCCGCGACGACGGCGGCGGCCTGATTGCCGCCCTTGCCCCCGAAGACCGGCCGCCAGGCGCTGCCGGTCACCGTCTCGCCTGCCGCGGGACGATGGGGGGCATCGACGACGATGTCGTAATGCAGGCTGCCGAGGGTGACGGCGCAGGGGGTCGGGGTCATCGGAATGTCCTGTTCAGCGGCGGCGCTTGGCCTCGACCGCCTTGCGGGTCCGGTCCAGCTGCGCTTCCGAGCGGTCCAGATCACGCTGCGCGACGGCGACGAAGATCGCGTCCATGATGTTGAGCTGCGCGATGCGCGCGGCGGCGTTCTCTCCCAGCAGGGGCGAGCCCTGGGCGGTCGAGCAGAGGGCGATGTCGGCCAGTTCCGACAGGGGCGCGGTGGCGTAGTTGGTGATGGCGATGACGCGCGCACCCTGTTCGCGGGCCAGTCGCGCGGCCTCGATCACGTTCGAGGTGGTGCCGGAATGGCTGAAGGCCACGGCCACGTCGTCCGGCCCCAGCAGCGAGGCCGACATCAGCATCATGTGCGGGTCGTCCTGCACGCCCGCCCGCAGGCCGATGCGCAGGAACTTGTGGGCCACGTCGCGGGCGATCTGGGCCGATCCGCCGACACCGTAGAAGTCGCGCTGCCGGGCGCGGTGAAGCAGGTCGGCGGCCCGGTCGAAGGCCTCGACGTTCAGGATCGACATCGTCTCCTCCAGCGCCTGCATCGAGGTCTGGAACACCTTGCGGATGATGTCCGCCGAGCTGTCGTCGGGCGAGATCTCGGAATGGAGCGAGGCCACGTCGGTCTGGCGATAGACCACCAGGGCCTCGCGGAAGTCGCGAAATCCCGCGAAGCCCAGCTTCTTGGCGATCTTGACGACCATCGCATCCGACACGCCCGCATCCTCGGCCACCTGCCGCAGCGCGGTGGTGCGGTCCAGGTCGGTGCGACCGGTCATCCCCTCGACGACCCGCCCTTCCAGCGGCGTCAGGAAGGGCAGCCGCATCCGGATCTGCGCACCGATGCTGCGCGGGTCGTACTGTTCCATCAGGCGGTGCCCCTTGTTCCGTCGGGGCCTATGCCCGACCGCGCGTCGCGCGGTCGATCAGCATGGCCACCAGGATGATGATACCCGTCGCCAGCAGCTGATAGAAGGCCTGCACGTTCATCAAGGTCAGCCCGTTGCGCAGGCCGCCCAGGATGACGGCCCCCATCAGCGTGCCCACGACCGACCCCTTGCCGCCCATCAGGGAGGCCCCGCCGATGGCCGCGGCCGCGATGGCGTCCAGCTCCCACAGGTTGCCCATGGTGGGATCGGCGGCGCCGAGGCGGCCGGTCAGGATCAGGGCCGCCACGGCGGCCAGCCCGCCCGACAGGACATAGACGATGATCTTGGTGCGCGCGACGGGAACTCCGGCGATGCGCGCGGCCTCGGGGTTGCCGCCGACGGCCAGGATGTATTCGCCAAGGGGGCTGCGGTTCAGCACCACCCACAGGATGCCCGCGATGATCGCCACGATGATGACCGGCACCGGCACGCCCAGCACCAGTCCGTTGATCGCCGACCGGAACTCGGCCGGGATGCCGAAGATCGGGTTTCCGCCGGTGAAGATCAGCGCCAGCGCCCGATACAGCGACAGCGCGCCAAGCGTGACGATGAAGGGCTGCAGCCCCGCCACGGCGACAAGCGTGCCGTTGAACAGCCCGCAGGCCATGCCGGTGGCGATGGCACCGGCCACGGCCAGAGGGATGGGCACGCCCGCGATCATCAGCGTCGCCCCGACGATGGCCGAGACGGCCGCGGTGGGACCCACGGACAGGTCGATCCCGCCCGAGATGATGACGAAGGTCATCCCCAGGGCGATGCAAGCGTTGATCGACGATTGCTGCAGGATGTTGATCAGGTTCGGCGCGGTCAGGAACACCGGGTTCAGCACCGCGAAGACCGCGAAGATCAACACCAGGCCGAAGAAGGTCCCGGCATCGCGCAGGTTGATGCGCGGGGTGCGGGTGTGGGCGGGGGATGCGGTCATGGTCATGGCTGGGCCTCGAGGGCTGGGGCCGGGGTGTCCGGGCCTCTGGATCTGGGAATGGCATTCGCCGCGATGGCGTCTTCTGAGATGTCGTCGCCGCCCAGGATGGCCGAGATGCGGCCTTCCCGCATCACCATGACCCGGTCGGAGACGCGCAGGATCTCGGGCAGTTCCGAGCTGACGACGATGATCGACTTGCCCGATCGGGCCAGTTCGGCGATCAGGTCGTAGATCTCGGACTTGGCGCCGATGTCGATGCCCCGGGTGGGTTCGTCGAACAGCAGGATGTCAACATCCGCGGCCAGCCAGCGGCCGATGATGGCCTTCTGCTGGTTGCCGCCCGAAAACGTGCCGATGGCGCGGGACACGTCCGGCGGGCGCATCCCCATCTTCTTCATCAGCGCCGTCGCCTCGGCATGCAGCGCGCGACGCCGCACCAGCCCGAAGCGGGTGAACCGCCCCATGCAGGGCAGCGCGATGTTCGAGGCGACCGAGCGGGCCCGCACGATGCCGTCCTTCTTGCGTTCCTCGGGCACCAGGCCGATGCCCGCGCGGATCGCCGTGCGGGGGCTGCGCAGATCGACGGGCTTGCCGTTCAGCGTCACGCTGCCTTGGCGCGCGCGGTCGATGCCCGCGACCAAGCGCAGCAGCTCGGTGCGCCCCGATCCGACCAGCCCGGCGATGCCCAGCACCTCGCCCTTGTGCAGATCGAAGCTGGCGTCCCGGATCAGCCGGTCGTCCGACAGCCCGCGCACCTGCATCACGACCTGGTCCCGGGCGTGGCCGACATGGCGTTCATGGGTGATGTCGCGCCCGACCATCCTGGCGATCACCTGATCCTCGGTCACCGCGCGCATGTCGACGGTGTCGACAAAGCGCCCGTCGCGCAGGATCGTGGCGCGGTCGCAGACCTGAAAGACCTCGTTCATCTTGTGGCTGACATAGATGATCGACTTGCCCGCCGCCGCAAGCCGCGCGATCAGCGCCGCCAGCGCGTCGAATTCCGACGGGGTCAGGCTGGAGGTCGGCTCGTCCATGGCGATGATCTTGGCGTCGTCCAGCAGGGCGCGGGCGATCTCGACGATCTGCTGCTGGGCGACCTTCAGCGTGTGGATGGGCGCGCGCGGATCGATGCGGGGGTCCAGATCGGCCAGGATGGCGCGGGCCCGGACCTCCTGCGCGCGGCGGTCGACCAGCATCCCGCCCGCATGGGTCAGGGGGCGGCCCAGGAACAGGTTCTGCGAGACCGTCAGCTGCGGGATATGCTGCAGTTCCTGGTGGATCATCGCGATCCCGGCGGCGCGGGCATCGGCGGGTCGCGTCAGCGTGACGGGCTGGCCGTCGATCAGGATCCGCCCCTCGGTCGCCTGAAGCACGGCGGACAGGACGTTCAGCATCGTCGATTTTCCGGCGCCGTTCTCGCCCAGCAGGCCGTGGACCTCGCCGGCGCGGACATCGAAGCTGACATTGTCCAGCGCACGGATGCCGGGAAAAGTCTTGCTGACGCCTTGCAGCGACAGACGACTTGGGGGACTGGTCATCATGACACCTCTTTGGGATCCGCCATGGCGGAGAAGGGATGGCGCCCCGGGGGATGAGGGGGGCGCCATCCGGCCGGTCCGAGGGACCCGCGAGGGAGGATGCGCGGGACCGGACCCGGCATCAGCCGGACCGGACCGGAGTCCGGATCAGTCGGCCAGCAGCATCTCGCGCAGGGCGGCGGTATCCTCGACCGAGTATTCCTCGACGTTGTCCGCGGTGATCAGCGCCTGCGGGGTGGCCACGACCCGGGGAAGGTCCTGGCCGCCGATCAGCCGCAGGACGACCTCCATCGCCACCTCGCCGGTCAGCACGGGAAAGCTGTCCACGGTTCCGGTCAGATCGCCCGCCCGGATCGAGGCATAGGCGTCCGAGATGCCGTCCGTGCCGAAGACCGAGACCTGATCCTGCAGGCCCGCGGCCTTGACCGCCTCGACCACGCCAAGCGCCATGCCGTCGTTGTTGGCATAGAACCCGATCAGGTCGGGATGCTGCTGCAGGATGGTGGAGGCGGCATCATAGGCGGTCTCGCGGCTCCAGTTCGCGGGGACGCTGGCCACGACCTCGAAGCCCTCGGCCTCGCCGATGGTGGCCGTGAACCCGTCCGTGCGCTGGCCCGCGGCGAAGACGCCCGGCTGTCCCTCGATCACCGCGACCTTGCCGCCCTCGGGGGCGTTGTCGATGAACCACTGGGCGACGCGCACGCCGTTGTCGCGCTGGACGTTGCCGACATAATGCGCGGCGGACGGGATCACCGCGTCATTGACGTTCACCACGACGATGCCCTGCGCGGATGCGGTTTCGACGGCAGGCTGCAGGTTGTTGTCGGTCTGGGGCGACACCAGCAGGCCCTGGTAGCCCTGCAGGATCATGTTCTCGGCGATGGACAGTTGGCCCAGCTGATCGCCCTCGGACGGGGCGGCCTGATAGGCGAAGCCCACGCCGTTCGCCTCGGCCGTGTTCTGATAGCCCTGGCCGAGCGAGCGCCAGTATTCGTTGGTCAGCGTCTTGGACACGCCGCCGACCTGCGTCCCCTCGGCGGGGGCGGGCATGTCGCCGAACTGCTCGGACAGGGCTGACCAGTCCATGCGGTCCGCCTCGGTGTCCGAGTTCAGCGGCGCCAGGTCCTGGGCCATGGCCCCACCGGCAAAGGCCGTCACGGCGCTGGCCATTAGAAATGACTTGATCGTGATCATCTTGGGTCTCCTCCCTTTACGATAATCGGAAACAACGTGAAGTCAGGCCCCGGCCATGATCCGCGCCACGGCGCGCTGGCTGAGGGGCGAGTTCTGGGTGGCGATGGCCTCGTGCAGCGCATTGTCGCCGGACACACGCTCGGCCATCCTCATGAAGCGTTCGACGGCCTCGATGTTGGTGCGGCATTCCTCGACCGGGTCGATGCCCGAGGCGTCGGGGAAGGTGTCGAAATAGATCACCCCGTCATAGCCGTCGCGCCCGATCTGCCACAGCAGCTCCAGCGTGGCCTGCGGATGCACGCTGCCCACCATCAGACCGTCGTCGCGCTTGGCGTAACCGTCGTTCAGATGGACGCCCAGCAGCCGTGATTTGCGCGCGATCAGGGTGGCGGCGAAGGCCGGCATCTCGTCGGCGTAAAGAACATGGGCGAAGTCCAGCGTGACGCCGGTATTGGCGCAGCCCGTCTCGGCGATGGCCAGCAGGGTGGTCGCCGCATCGGGCAGAAGCGCGTAGGATCGCGGCTCGTTCGCCTTGTATTCGATCGAGATCATGCAATCGGGGGCATGTTCTGCCACCTCGCGGATGCCGCCGACCTCGTCATCCCACATCCGGCCGTAATCGCCCTGGAAGCTGTAGTCGAAGCCGTCCTGGCCCAGCCACAGCGTCATCAGCGGGGCGTCCATCTCCAGCGCGGCATCGATGCCCCGCTTGGTCAGGTCGATGGCCTCCTGCCGCACGGCGCGATCGGGGTTGGTGAAGGCGCCCAGCTTGAAGGCCGGGTTGGTGTAGTAGCGCATGGCCAGCCCGTTCACCTGCAGGCCCAGATCGTTGACCCGTGCCCGCACGGTCCGGGGCGCCTCGGCCACATGGTCGGGGAAGTTCAGGTCGACATGAGTCAGCCCCGGAACGCTGGCCGCGCGCGCGACCATCATCTCGAGCGTCGGCTTGCCCATATGGCCGGGCCATGCCTGATCGGCCTGCGCGGCAAATGAGTTCAGGCGCGTCGCGAATCTGGTCATGTGAAATCCTCCGTTACTTCACAGATATTGTACTGATCGTAAAGTTGTCAAGTTCCCTTCACATGTTTAGCGTCGGTGCCGAGGGTGGGTGGCTGGCAGCCGATCGGGTCACGATCCGTGCATGGAAGACGGGGGGCGTTCGTCCTGCAGCGAAGCGCGGATGGCGCTGCAGGAAATCAGGCCGCCCGGAAGACCGAGGGCAAGCTGCCTCGGGGGAACCGGGGCGTGGCAGTCGGACACAGGCGCGACATCGATCCGGCATGCCGCCCCTTGGAAACGAGACGGGGCGGCGGGAATTTCCCGCCGCCCCGCCTTTGGCGCGATGGACCTTTCTCAGCCGATACGACCGCCGCCCTGACGGGTGATGGCGACGACTGCCGGACGGACGGGCATCGCGTCCTCGAAGTCCGGCCAGCGGGTGGACAGATCCTCGTAGTAGGAGACGCGCCCATGACCCTCCCAGTCATCGCCGCCGTCGCCTGGATGCTGGACGGCGACGAAGAAGGTCGTCATGTCCTCGGTCGGGCAGGGCCCGCACAGCTCGGCACCCACCGGAACCCGGTAGAACAGGCGCGAGGTGCCGCGTGCGTCGCCATCCGTATCGACCGCCCACAGCCCATCGGTGCGGCCGGTATCGGCCATCGAATTGCCGTCCGTCGAGACCCAGAGACGGCCATCGGCGTCGATCGCGGCATTGTCCGGCATTCCGAACCAGCCGTTCCTGGTCGTTTCCGTAGAGAAGGTCGCGCCGACCTCGGCCACCGAGGGGTCGCCGCATTGCAGCAGGATCTCCCAGGTCCCGTCGGTCGCCGTGAAGTCGCCATCCGTCTCCAGGATCTCGATGATGTGCCCGAAGGCGTTCTCCACGCGCGGATTGGCGGCATTCGCCTCCTCGCGGCGCGTGTTGTTGGTCAGCATCACATAGGCGCGCCCGGTCAGGGGGTTGGGCTGGATGTCTTCGGGGCGGTCCATCGGCGTGGCCTCCAGCAGGTCGGCCGCGCGGCGCGTCTCGATCAGCACGTCGGCCTGGCTGGCAAAGCCGTTCTCGGCGGTCAGCGGACCCTCGCCGTGAACCAGCGGAAGCCATTGCATGGACCCGTCCTCGTCGAAGCGGGCGACATAGAGCGTGCCCTCGTCCAGCAGATCCATGTTGGCGGCGCGGTCGTCGGGGTCGTAGGTGCCCGCGGTGACGAACTTGTAGACATAGTCGAAGCGCTCGTCATCGCCCAGATAGAAGACGATCCGGCCATGCGCGGCCACCACGCTCTCGGCGCCCTCGTGCTTGAAGCGGCCAAGCGCGGTGCGCTTCTTGGGGACCGAATTGGGGTCCATGACATCCACCTCGACCACCCAGCCAAAGCGGTTGGGCTCGTTGGGTTCCTGGCCGACATTGAAGCGTTTGTGGAAGTTGCCCCACTGATAGGAGGCCCCGGGGACGCCGAGACGCTCGTAATTCGCGGCTTCGGGATGGTCGGCGGGCAGTTCGCCCAGGAAATAGCCGTGGATGTTTTCCTCGGCCATGATGTAGGTGCCCCACGGGGTCACGCCACCCGCGCAGTTGTTGATCGTGCCGAAGACCTTCGTGCCGGTCGTGTCATCCGCAGTCTTCATGCGGTCGTGGCCGGCGGCGGGACCGGTCAGCTGCATCTCGGTCTTGGCGGTGATGCGGCGGTTCAGTGCGCCATCCGTGACGGGGCGCCATTTGCCGCCGTCGCGCACCAGTTCGATGATGGTCCCGCCATGGGCCGCCATTTCGATATTGGCCCGATCCTCGGTCGCATCCGCCACGGCCATCTCGCCGTTCTGCATGGTGACGATCCCCGGGAACATCAGGTGCTCGTTGGTGTATTCGTGGTTCACCACCAGCAGGCCGCGATCGGCCGTCCCCTCCAGGGGAATGAAGCCCACGAAGTCGTTGTTGTAGCCGAACTGGCGTTCCTGGGCGGCTTCGGTCTGGCTCAGCGGGTCGAAATCGGGGGCGTCGGCAAAGATCTTGTCGCCCCAACGCAGCAGGATGTCGGCGTCATAGCCCTCGGCCACGTGGTGATCGGCATCGACCCCGGCCTCGACCTCGGGAAAGTTGAAGACCGAGGCCGTTTGCGCCCGGGCTTCACCCGCGGCAAACAGCGCGACGGGCGAGACGGTCGCGGCGATCGCCGCCGAGGCCATCGAGCCCCGCAGGAAGCCGCGTCGCGAAAAGCGGGCCGCGATGATGTCGCCCATGGTCGGATTGGCCGTCGGGTTGAGACCCGGCCCGTCGGCCTCCTCCAGCTTGGAGGTCCGGAAAACTTGGCTTTGGCGGATGTCGGTCATGTCTGGTCCCTGGGATTTCCTTGGTCAGGGGCGTGGTACGCCCGTTTCGCGACATAAACGTGTCAGTTCAGAAATGGAGGTGAGGTCCGGGCCCGATCCCCAGCCCGAAGCGGCGACGGGGCCTGCAAACGCGGGGCCTGACACGCAGGCCGGATTGTGCCGACGTGCTGTGCGGATGCCCTCGCAGGTCTTGCAGCGCCCCCGGGCCGGGCGCAGCTTCGGCGTCATCGAAGTTTCTGCCACCTGTGCGGTGCATGTTACACATCGGGCAGAGACGGGTTCCCGGCTGCGGATCGATTTGCCGCGTCGATGCACAAGGACATCTCGGGATGAAGACCACCCTCGCCTCCTCCGCGCTTCTGGCGCTTCTGGGTCCTGTCATGGCACAGGCGCAGCAGGCCTTTCCCGCCCGGCTTGCCGCCCATGCCGAGCTGCCGGGCGCGACATTCGTGCCCGCACCCGAGGGCGCCGCGCCGCATTACAACCTGTCGGGTCGGTTCACCGGCCCGGATGGCCGCGCCACGGACCTC
This sequence comes from Paracoccus liaowanqingii, assembly GCF_004683865.2. Taxonomy (NCBI): domain Bacteria; kingdom Pseudomonadati; phylum Pseudomonadota; class Alphaproteobacteria; order Rhodobacterales; family Paracoccaceae; genus Paracoccus; species Paracoccus liaowanqingii. The sequence goes on from NZ_CP040763.1 coordinate 241,568, forward strand.
TATTCGGAGGTTCAGGCGGCCAACGGCCTGGCCTTGCCCTTCCCGGGCCAGCCGCTGCAGGGCTTTTCGGGCATCCGCGCGCTTGATGAGGGGCGCTTTCTGGTGCTGACGGATAACGGCTTCGGCACCAAGGCCAATTCCTCCGACGTCATCCTGATGTTCAACATCGTTCGGCCGGACTGGGAGACCGGTCGCGTCGCCATCGAGCGAACGATCCGCCTGTCGGACCCAGATCAGAAGGTGCCCTTCCCGATCATGAACGAGGCCACCCCCGGCCGCTTCCTGACCGGCGCCGATTTCGACCTGGAATCCATCCAGCCCGTCGGCGATGGCTACTGGCTGGGCGACGAGTTCGGCCCCTGGCTGATCCAGGTGAACGGAGAGGGCGAGGTGCAGAAGGTGGTGGCCACCGAGCCGGGCGGCACCCTGATGCGGTCGCCCGACAATGCCTTCGCCATCGCGCCGGACCCCGGAGCCGCCCCGGCCGACGAGGTCGTCGTCTTCCGCTCGGGCGGCTACGAGGGAATGGCCCTCTCGGAGGATGGGGAGACGCTCTACCCGCTGCTGGAAAAGCCTGTCTGGGACCCTGCCGCCGAGGCGCGGGAGACCGTGGGCGGCGTCCCGGTGCTGCGGCTTTTCGAGGTCTCCTCCGAAACCGGCGCGTGGAGCGACAGGATCCGCTACTATCCCCTCGACGCCCCCGATCACGCGATCGGGGATTTCAACCTGATCGGCGGCACCCGGGGCCTGATCATCGAGCGCGACAGCGGCCAGGGCGATCCCCGCGAAGCCTGGGCCGAGACCCCCGCCACGTTCAAGCGCATCTATCTGGTCGATCTGGAGCGCATGGACGACAACGATGTGCTGGAGAAGATCGCCTATATCGACCTGATGCAGATTGAGGACCCCGAGGGCATCGCCCCCCGCGGCACCGCCGACGGTACCTTCACCTTCCCCTTCGTCACCATCGAGAACGTGGACCGGGTCGACGACACGCATATCGTGGTCGCCAACGACAACAACTATCCCTTCTCCGTCGGGCGCGAGCAGGGCCGGGCCGATGACAACGAGATCATCCTGCTGGAGGTGGAGGAGTTCCTGAACGCCGAGTAACCGGTCGCGGGGATCCTCGGCGGACCGAGGCGGTGGCAGCCGCCTTCGGTCCGCGCCCTGGACCCTTTGCCTGGGCCACGCGCATGGGCGCCGTCGCGCCGCGCCTGATCCTTACGCGTCCTTTACGCGTCCGACCGGGATGCTGCATAGCATCCTCACGCGGCCCCGTGATGACTGTCGGCCAACGACACTCATCACGTGGTTTCCCATGTCCGACATCATCTATCTGACGCTTGGCGCGGGTGGCTTCCTGGCCTTCATGGCCGGGATCCACGCGCTGGCCCGCATGTGACGGGGGCCGCGATGTTCGATCTGATCATCGGCCTTGCCGTGGCAGCGGGGCTTTTCGGCTACCTCGTCACGGCGCTGATGCGCCCTGACCGTTTCTGATCGGGGGCAGGGATGTCACCCGATTATCTGGTCTTCGCCCTCTACGGCGCGGTGACGGTGGGTCTGGCCTGGCTGCTGGCGGGCTACATGCACCGGGTCTTCACCGGCCAGCGCGTCTGGTCGAGCCCGGCCATCGCGCCGCTCGAGCGCGCCGTCCTGGCCGCCGCCGGCACCGGCCCGGATCGGGTCCAGGGCTGGACGGGCTATGCCATGGCCGTGCTGGTCTTCAACCTTGCGGGCTTCCTGTTCCTCTATGCCGTGCTGCGGCTGCAGGGGATGCTTCCGGGCAACCTCGAGGGGATCGGCCCGATGTCGCCCGATCTGGCCTTCAACACGGCGGTCAGCTTCGTCACCAACACCAACTGGCAGGCCTATTCCGGCGAGGTGCAGCTGAGCTATCTGGCCCAGATGGTTGGGCTGACGGTGCAGAACTTCGTCTCGGCCGCCACCGGCATGGCCGTGGCCGTCGCGGTGATCCGCGGCTTTGTCGCCACGGGCACCGGCAAGCTGGGCCATTTCTGGGTCGATCTGACCCGCGCCGTCCTCTATGTGCTGCTGCCGCTGTCGATCCTGGCGGCCGTGGTGCTGATCTGGCAGGGCGTGCCGCAATCGCTTGGCGCCTTTGTGCGCGCCACCACGCTGGAGGGCGCACAACAGGTCATCGCGCAGGGCCCCGCCGCCAGCCAGATCGCCATCAAGCAGCTGGGCACCAATGGCGGCGGGTTCTTCGGCGTCACCTCGGCCCACCCGCTGGAGAATCCGACGATCCTGTCGAACATGATCCAGACGGTCTATATCCTGCTGATCCCGGTGGCGTTCTGTTTCCTCTTCGGCCGCATGGTCGGCGACCGCCGCCAGGGCTGGGCGATCTTTGCCACGATGGGCGTACTGTTCGTCGCGGGCTTGCTGCTGATCCACGCCCCCGAACAGGCGGGCAACCCGCTGCTGACCGAGGCCACCGGCATCACCGGCCCCAACCTGGAGGGCAAGGAGGTCCGCTTCGGCGCCACCCTTTCCGCGCTCTGGGCGCAGGCGACGACGGCGGCCTCGAACGGGTCGGTCAATGCGATGCATGACAGCTTCATGCCGATCTCCGGGCTGGTCATGATGCTGAACATGCAGGTGGGCGAGGTCATCTTCGGCGGCGCCGGCGCGGGGTTCTACGGCATGCTGCTGTATGTGGTGCTGGCGGTGTTCCTGGCCGGGCTGATGGTCGGGCGCACGCCCGAATACCTGGGCAAGAAGATCGAGGGGCGCGAGGTCACGCTGGCCGTGCTGGCTTTCCTGTCGATGCCGGTGGGCATCCTGGTCTTCGGCGCATTGGCCGCCACGGTGCCCTCGGCATTGAGCGCGGTGCAGGACGCCGGTCCGCATGGCCTGTCCGAGATCCTCTATGCCTACAGTTCCGCCACCGGCAACAACGGCTCGGCCTTTGGCGGCTACGGGGCGGCGGCGCCGTTCCACACCACGCTGCAGGGCATCGCCATGCTGCTGGGCCGCTATGCGATCATCATCCCGATGCTGGCGGTGGCGGGCGCGCTGTCGGCCAAGACCCCGGCGCAGGCCACGGCGGGCACGTTTCCCACGCATGGCCCGCTGTTCGTGCTGCTGCTGACCCTCACCGTGCTGATCCTGGGCGCGCTGACCTTCTTTCCGGCCCTGGTCCTGAGCCCCATCGCCGAGCATGTGTCGATGCTGGGCGGGCAACGTTTCTGAAGGCTTTCCCATGTCCAAGCAATCCCTTCCCGTGCCGTCGATGACGGCGCTGGCCCCGGCGGCGGCGCGACAGGCGCTGGCCAAGCTGGCGCCCCGCGCGCTGCTGCGCAATCCGGTGATCTTCGCCACCGCCGTGGTGGCGGCGATGGTCACCCTCCTGGGCCTGCGCGATCTGGCGACCGGCGTGCCGGGCGCCGGGGCGGCCGTGCAGATCGCCGTCTGGCTGTGGGCCGCGGTCCTCATCTCGAACTTCGCCGAGGCCTCGGCCGAGGGGCGGGGCCGCGCCCGCGCCGACAGCCTGCGCGCCACCAAGACCGACACCATGGTCCGCGTGCTGGCCAGCCCCGACAGCGCGCATGACAGCGCCACGATGGTCTCGTCCGCCACGTTGAAGCAGGGCCAGATCCTGCTGGTGGTGGCGGGCGACATCATCCCGGCGGATGCGGACGTGGTCCAGGGCGTCGCGTCCGTTGATGAAAGCGCCATCACCGGGGAAAGCGCGCCGGTGATCCGCGAATCCGGTGGCGATTTCAGCTCGGTCACCGGCGGCACGCGGATCGTGTCCGACTGGCTGGTACTGCGCGTCACCGCCGAGCCGGGGCGCAGCTTTCTCGACCGCATGATCGCGCTGGTCGAGGGCGCCGAACGTGCAAAGACCCCGAACGAGATCGCGCTGAACATCCTGCTGGCGGGACTGACGCTGATCTTCCTGCTGGTCGTGGTCACGCTGGAGCCCTTCGCCCGCTATTCCGGCACCTCGATCCCGGTGGTCTTCCTGGCGGCGCTGTTCGTGACGCTGATCCCCACCACCATCGGCGGGCTTCTGTCGGCGATCGGCATCGCCGGCATGGACCGGCTGGCCCGCGCCAATGTGGTCGCCAAGTCGGGCAGGGCGGTCGAGGCCGCGGGCGACGTGGACGTGCTGCTGCTGGACAAGACCGGCACCATCACCTTCGGCAACCGCATGGCCGATGCGCTGATCCAGGCGCAGGGCGTCAGCGACGCCGATCTGGCCCGCGCCGCCCTGGCCGCCAGCCGCGCCGACGACACGCCCGAGGGCAAGTCCATCGTCGAGCTGGCCCGCAAGCGGCCCGGCGCGGATGCCGCCATGGCGGATGTGGCGGAGGCCATCGCGTTTTCCGCCCAGACCCGGTTGTCGGGCGCGGACCTGATCGATGGCACTCAACTGCGCAAGGGATCGGTCGATGCTATTTTGCGCCAGACCGGGGCCGCGATGGATGCAGGCCTTGCGGCATCCGTCGATCAGATCGCGCGCTCGGGCGGCACGCCGCTACTGGTGTCGCAAGGCACCCGCATCATGGGGGCGGTGCATCTCAAGGACATCATCAAGCCCGGCGTGCGCGACCGCTTTGCCGAGCTGCGCGCCATGGGCATCCGCACGGTGATGATCACCGGCGACAACCCCCTGACCGCCGCCGCCATCGCCGCCGAGGCAGGCGTCGATGATTTCCTGGCCGAAGCCACGCCCGAGGCCAAGCTGGCGCTGATCCGCGCCGAGCAGGCCAAGGGCCAGCTGGTCGCCATGTGCGGGGACGGTTCGAACGACGCGCCCGCGCTGGCGCAGGCCGATGTCGGGGTGGCGATGAACTCGGGCACCTCGGCGGCCAAGGAGGCCGCGAACCTGATCGATCTGGACAGCGACCCGACCAAGCTGATCGAGGTCGTGCTGGTCGGCAAGCAGCTGCTGATCAGCCGGGGCGCGCTGACAACCTTCAGCATCGCCAATGACGTGGCCAAGTATTTCGCCATCCTGCCCGCGCTGTTCATCGCGGCCTATCCCGGGCTGGCGGTGCTGAACGTGATGGGACTGGAAAGCGCCTCCAGCGCGATCCTGTCGGCGGTGATCTTCAACGCGCTGGTCATCCTAGCGCTGACCCCGCTGGCGCTGCGGGGGGTGAAATACGCGCCCTCCAGCGCTGCCGCGCTGCTGCGGCGCAACCTGACGATCTATGGCCTCGGCGGCCTGATCGTTCCCTTTCTGGGCATCAAGGTCATCGACATGGCCGTGACCGCCCTGGGCCTGGTGTAAGAGGAACCCCATGCAAGACCATATCCGTCCCGCCCTTGTCACCCTTGGCCTGATGATCGGGCTGACCGGGCTCTGGCCTATCCGCTGGCCATGACCGGGCTGGGCCAGGCGCTGATGCCCGCACAGGCCAATGCCAGCCTGATCACCCGCGACGGCCAGATCGTCGGATCCGAGCTGGTGGGTCAGGCCTTTGCCGCGCCCGGCTATCTGCACCCGCGCCCCTGGGCGGTCGAGTACGACGCGGCGGCGGCGGGGGCCTCCAACCTGGGTCCGACCAGCGCCCCGATGCTGGCCGAACAGACCGCACGCGCCACCGCCTACCGGGCGGAGAACGGCACGGACGCCGTGCCCGTCGATGCCGTCACCGCCTCGGCCAGTGGCCTCGACCCCCATGTCTCGCCCCAGAACGCCCTCGCTCAGGCACAACGGATCGCCGCGGCGCGCGGCGTCCCGGTGGCCGAGGTCCGGGCGCTGATCGACGCGCAGCTTGAGCCGCGCTGGCTGGGCCTGTTCGGAGAGGCGCGCGTGAACGTGCTGCTGGTCAATCTGGCCCTTGACGCGGCCCTGCCGCAGGCCGCCACTGGCCCGGCAACCGAAGGCTGACCCATGACGCTGACCGACCTGCGCCCCGAACCCGACGCGCTGCTGGCGCAGGCCAGACGCGAGGGGCGCGGGCGGCTGAAGATTTTCCTCGGCGCCGCCCCCGGCGTCGGCAAGACATTCGCCATGCTGGAGGCCGCCCGCCGGCTGCACGCCGATGGTGCGGACGTGGTGGCGGCCGTGGTCGAGACGCATGGCCGCGCCGAGACCGAGGCCCTGCTGCAGGGTCTGGACCTTCTGCCCAAGCGGGCGCAGTTCTATCGCGACCGCATCCTGCACGAGATGGATCTGGACGCGCTGCTGGCCCGGCGTCCGCAGCTGGCCCTGATCGACGAGCTGGCCCACGGCAACATCCCGGGCAGCCGCCACGACAAGCGCTGGCAGGATGTCGAGGAGGTGCTGGCCGCCGGCATCGACGTGCTGACCACGATGAACGTCCAGCATCTGGAGACGCTGAACGACCGCGTTGCGCGCATCTCGGGCGTCCGCGTGCGCGAGACGGTGCCCGACGCCGTGCTCGACCGCGCCGATGAGGTGGAGCTGGTCGATCTGCCGACCGAAGAGCTGATCGCGCGGCTGCGCGCGGGCAAGGTCTATGTCCAGGATCAGATCGCGCGGGCGGTGCAGAACTTCTTTTCCAAGGGCAACCTGACCGCTCTGCGCGAGATGGCCATGCGGGCCGCCGCCGACCGGGTGGATGCGCAGTTGCAGGAGCACATGCGCGCCCACGCCATCGGAGGGCCGTGGCCCGCGCAGGAGCGTATCCTGGTCGCGCTGACCGAAAGCCCGGTGTCGCGCACCCTGGTCAGCACCGCCAAGCGGATGGCGGATCGCGCGCGGGTGGACTGGATCGCGGTGACGGTCACGTCGACCGGGTCCGCGGGGCTGCCCGAAGCGGATCACGACGCCCTGGCGCAGGCCCTGCGCCTGGCGGACCGGTTGGGCGCCGAGGTCGCCACCCTGCATGCCGCGGGACCGGTCACCGACGAGATCCTGGACTATGCCCGGCGGCGCAATGTCAGCCGCATCCTTCTGGGCCGCGCCCGCCCCCGGCCGTGGTTGCGCCGCATCGGCCGCGAGGATGTCGCCCGCGCCGTCACCGCCCAGGGCCGGGATTTCGAGGTGACGGTCGTCTCGGACCCCGACCGGGGCCGCAGCCCCGCGCCGATCCGGGTCTGGTCGGTGAACCGCGACCCGCGCGCCTATGGCAAGGCCACGCTGACGGTCATCGCGGCGGGCCTGCTGGCCCTGGCCTCGGACCGGATCTTTCCGGTCACCTCTCTGTCGCTGATCTTCATGACCGGGGTCATCGTGGTGGCCGTGCAGCAGGGGCTGTGGCCGTCGCTCTATGCGTCCTTCCTCAGCTTCCTGACCTACAACTTCTTCTTCACCGATCCGCGCAACACGTTCTTCGTGATCCGGCAGGACCAGATCATGACGCTGGTGCTGTTCCTGGTGGCCTCGGTGCTGACCGGCAACCTGGCCGCGCGCCTGCGCGACCGTGCCTTGGCGCAGCGCGACATCGCGATGCGCACCAACCTGCTCTATGATTTCGCGCGCCAGGTCGCGGGGGCGGGCTCGTCGGTCGCGGTGCTGGACGCGGCCACCAGCCATGTCAGCGCCGCCCTGGGCTGCGAGACGGTGCTGATGCGTCCCGGCCGCCCCGGCCGCCCGGTGATCGAGGCCGCCGAACCCGCACGCGAGACGCTGGACCTGCGCGACGCCTCGGCGGCCGATTATGCCTGGACGCATGGCGAGGAGGCCGGGCGCGGCTCGGGCACCTTGCCCGCCAGCCGCTGGCTGTTCGTGCCCGTGGGCAAGGGGGACCGACGGCTGGCGGTGGTGGGCATCGCCTATCCCGACGCGCGCAGCCTTGCCCCGATGGACCGCCGCCTGCTGGACGCGATGACCGACCAGATCGGGGTGGCGCTGGAACGCATCGCGCTTCAGGGCGATCTGGAACAGGCGCTGGTCACCTCCGAGGCGGAACGCCTGCGCGCGGCGCTGCTCTCCTCGGTCAGCCACGACCTGCGCACGCCGCTGGTCTCGATCATCGGGGCCGCGTCGTCTTTGGCCGACCCGACGCTGGAGCTGTCGGTCCCCGCACGCAGCACCATGGCCGAGACGATCCGGGACGAGGGCGAGCGGCTGGACCGCTACATCCAGAACCTGCTGGACATGACCCGGCTTGGCCACGGCGCGCTGGTGCCCAAGCGTGTCGCGGCGGATCTGAGAGAGATTGCCGGCAGCGCCCGCCACCGCCTGCGCGGCGCGCTGCGCGATCATCGGGTCGAGGTCAGCGTGCCGGAGGACCTGCCCCCGGTGTCGGTCGATCCGCTGCTGATCGAACAGGTGGTCATGAACCTTCTGGACAATGCCGCCAAATATGCGCCCGACGGCAGCGCGATCCATGTCTCGGCGCGGGCCGGGGCCGGATGGGCCGAGCTGTCGGTCAGCGATGACGGTCCAGGCATTCCGGCCCCCGCGCGCGAGAAGGTCTTCGACATGTTCTATCGCGTGGCCGAAGGCGACGGGCAGCGCGCCGGCACCGGCCTTGGCCTTGCCATCGCGCGCGGCATCGTCGAGGCTCATGGCGGGCGGATCGCGGCCCATGCGGCCAAGGCCGACGGCCGCGGGACGCGCATCACCCTGACCCTGCCCCTGTCGGCGCCGGACCTGCCCTCATGACCACGCCCTCTGCCCGCATCCTGATCATCGACGACGAGGCCCCGATCCGCCGCTTCCTGCGCGTCGCGCTGGAGGCCGAGGGCCATCACGTGACCGAGGCCGCCTCGGGCCGTGCCGGGATCGAGGCCGCCGCCCTGACCACGCCCGAGGCGGTGATCCTGGATCTGGGCCTTCCCGACATGGACGGGCGGGCCGTGCTGGAACGGCTGCGCGACTGGTCGCAGGTGCCGGTGCTGGTGCTGTCCGTGCGCGCAAGCGAAACCGAAAAGGTGGCGCTTCTGGACGCCGGCGCGCAGGATTACGTGACCAAGCCCTTCAGCATCGGCGAGCTGCTGGCCCGGCTGCGCAGCCTTCTGCGCGACCGGTCCGCCGCCGCGCCCCAAGGCGCCGTCCTGCGCGTCGCGGATCTGGTCATCGATGCGGGCAATCGCAGCGTCCTGAAGGCCGGTGTGGCTGTCCATCTGACCCGCAAGGAGTTCGACCTGCTCTGGCTTCTGGCGTCCCATGCCGGCCGGCTGGTGACGCAGGGAATGGCCCTGGCCCATGTCTGGGGTCCCGCTCACCTGGAGGACAGCCAGTACCTGCGCGTCTTCATCCGGCAGCTGCGGGCCAAGATCGGCGACGACGCCGGCAACCCGCGCTACATCTTCACCGAAGCCGGTGTCGGCTACAGGTTCAGGGAGCCGACATAGGTCGTCCCGATCTGTCCGGGTGGCGCCGGGATGACGTCCTGAAGCGGCAAGGACTGCGCAGGCATCGCGATTGCGGGAAATCCATCCGGGCCGGATCGCAGGGCCACTTGGGCAAAGCGGTTCCCCGACCGCGCGGCGGCACAGGTCTTTCCGCACCCTTTCGAAGCCGCGCCCCCCACCGAACGTCGGCAAGTTTCTGCCGCCTTGCAGGAATGAACTAAACTTGACGTGACACATGGGCCCAGACCGTTATGGATCTGGCACTTCCCCATCCATCGTCGCGGAAGATCGGGTCTGCCGGATCGCCGCGCATCGAAAGAAGGCCCGCGCCATGACGCATCGCTGCAGCCATCTGAAGGCCCGTCTCGGGGCGCTGTCCCTGATCGCCTGCCTGGTCGCGACGCAGGCGGGCGCCCAGCAGGGGGGGCTTCCGGACGCGCAGGACATCTGGCGGCATCTGCCTCCGCTGCCGGGCCAGGCCGCGGCACCGGCGCCCGAACCCGCGCCGGCCCCCGAACTTGCCCCCGAACCCGCCCCGGCCCCCCGGCCCGCGCCGGCGGCCCCGGCTCCGGTCCCGGTTGCACCGCCGCCAAGCGCACCGGTGGCCGCCGCTCCGCCAAGCTCGCCGGTCGCCCCGGTTCCGCAGACCCTTCCCCAGACCGTCGCGCCGGGGTTTTCCCGCACCCTGGCTCAGGCGCGGGTCGTGATCCATTACCCCGAGGGCCGCGGCTACGCGCGGTCCGAGGAGCTGGTGCGCCTTCTGCGCGCCGTGGGGACCGCCGAGGTCGAGACCCGTCCGGTCCGCTATGCCGTCGACCGTCAGAGCATCCGCTATTTCCACGCGGCCGATCGCGAGGTGACGGGCACGATCAGCGATCTGGTCGGCGGCGGCGGACGAGCGACCGTGTCCGACTTCACCTTCTTCCGCCCCTCGCCCAGGGACGGAACGATCGAGGTCTGGCTGCCGTGAAGGGATGAGGATTCTTCGGGGGGCGGCAGTGCTGCTGACCTCCCCGATGGTGGTCCCGGCCTTGACGCTGCCGTCCGGACTTACGACTGACCGGAGGCAGCGCAGATCCGTGTTCAGGCATGAACGCTCGACGGTGCAAGCCGGGAACAGAGGATCGCGCGCGGGCTGACACGGGTGAGGCAGTCCTAGAGTTGCGAGGATCGGAAATCAGTCCCGGCCGCTTCCCCGCTTCCCCGCTTGACTGCCTCGTTGCGATGCGACCTTGGGGACGGGTGCGACTTCACTGCCTGTGCCCCGAATGGCCGGGAACGGAACCGGAACGCCTTGTCCGAGTTCATTATGCAATCTCATGAAAGGCAGTTCCCATGGACGATACAAACCCGAAATCCAATCCCGTCGACAATGCCGAGAAGGACCCGGAAAGCTGGGTCAGCGGAGACGATCCGATGACCGGCGCGCAGGCGTCCTACCTGAAGACCCTGAGTGAACAGGCGCACGAGCCGGATGCCTTCGACGACGCCATCAGCAAGGCCGAAGCCTCCAAGCGGATCGATGCCTTGAAGGCCAAGCTGGAATTGGAATGACAAGAGCGGCGGCTTCCTGATCGGAAGCCGCCGCTGATCTTTGAGCGTGTCTTTCGTCTTGGGTTCCGGGCACCGATGGCGTGTCCGGAACTCACGTTTTCATCCTGAACAGAGAGTTGCAAAATGACTTGGTCGGGCGACCCGGTGCGTCTCAACCAGTGCGCATAGAACCCATTGACACGGTTCTGATCCGCGCATTTTGGTGGATGATGATCGCTGCCTTCGCTCGTCGACGTCATGTCAACGAGCGCGAATACCATCTGCGGTGACTTAGGTTGCGCCCGCTGGTCAAAGCTGCGGGGCATCAGAGGGCCAAGGCACCGCCGGCACGGCAAAAGGAGGGGGCCGCGCGTCCGGCTCTATGTTCTGCCGGACAAGCACTTGACGGCCGCCTGCCCAATAACTCGACAATTTCCGTAAGGTAACACATAAAAGCGTCACACTCTGCTTGTATGAGGCTTGAGCGGTAACGGGAACGTGCTAATTGCATTTTCCTGCGGTCATTGATGGTGAATTTTTCATAAGAACTGTTCTGGAATATGAAAGCTCACAAGATGACGATAATTGACGATTGCCTTGTCATGTTTCTGCTGCACGCCTACCAAGGAAACGAGAAGTGCTCCTCCGAGGGGTGCAATGCCAAGATCGGCGAAATTTTCAGCCAGACATTCAACCGCTTGATGGCGCCAGAGCATCTGTGCAGTCCGCTTCCGGAGGGAAGCGACTGATCCCTTCACGGCCCCCGATCATGCTGCCGCATGATTTGGGGTCAGGAATAATCTCCAGGGTGGGCGCAGTTATCAATCAAGAATCTTTATAGGCTTGCTTGAAAGAGGCGGTGGTATGGAGATGAACCCTCATGCCGCGCGCCTCCGTCTCGTCGCACGTTTGAAGCTGATGTTCCTGCAGTCTCCCCAAGTCAGTTCGACCAAAGTATTTCATGGTGCGCAGGGACGCTGCTGGTGGTGACGTCACCAATCTTCTGGGTCTCGCGACGGCCCGCTGCCCTGTGCGGCTTGCCGTTCCGGGCGCGTCCTAGATCAGGCCTCGGGCCGTTAGGCGACGAGCTTGAAGTCCGGATCCCCGCCCACGCCCCCTCACGCCGACGGCGGTCCCGGCTGCTGAACAGCACTAATGTACGCCGCGCGAGGTGGCCGGCTGACCGGCAGCGCAAGGGCCGGTCAGGCGGGGAAAGGGTCGCCGAAGCCCTCGAAGACCGGGCGCGACAGCAGGAAGCCCTGCAGCAGGTCGACGCCCAGATCGCGCAGCACGTCGAACTCGGCCGGGGTCTCGATGCCCTCGCAGATGACGGTGATGTCGAGGTCGCGAAACAGCCCGACGAGGTTCGTGACGATGGCGCGGCGCACTGGATCGTGGTCGATGCCCCGGATCAGTGCCATGTCCAGCTTGACGATGTCGGGCTGGAATTCGGACAGCAGCCCCAGATTGGCGTAGCCCGCGCCGAAATCGTCGATCGCGGTCTTGAAGCCGATGCCGCGATAGGTGTGCAGGATGTTCAGCACATGGGCCGTGTCCAGCTGTTCGGATTCGGTGAACTCGAAGATGATCCGCTCGGGGGCAGGCCGAAGCGCTCGGCGGCGATCAGGGTCTGGCGGATGCAGGCGCGCGGCTCGTAGACCGCGTTGGGCATGAAGTTGATCGACAGCAGGGCCGAGCCGTCGGTCAGGTTCAGCCCCGCCGCCAGCTCGATCGCCTTGGAGCGGCACTGCTGGTCGAAGGCATAGCGGTTCGCCTCGGTCACCTGCGACAGCACGCTCTGGGCGCCCTCCGCATTCGGGCCGCGCACCAGCGCCTCATGCGCGAAGATGCGCGAGGCGCCGACATCGACGATCGGCTGGAAGGCCATGGAGAAGGGCAGCGCGAAGGCTGTCCCGTCCTTGCAGCCGTGGCACGTGCTGGGCATGGCAGGGGACTTTCGCGTTGGGGGAGGAGGGTGCGGATCGGCGATTGTGAACAGATCAATTTACACTGTCTGCAAATCAGACCCCGATCAAGCCTAAATAGCGCAGACAAATCCATCAGGCGCATTGAGGGGTCTGCCGGTTCGCCAAGCCCGCTTATCCGGCACGAGGGCAACCGCAGATTCCGCCTCTGATGCATTCTGCTGCAAGCCACCGCAGGCGTCGTGACATCTTCGTGCGCACCAAGGTGGCAGGCTGCGACGGGCGGCAGGTCCAAGGCCCCGACGACACCACCCTGCCGGGCGAAGGGTGATGCCGGGGCGTTCCCTTTCCATGGCACGTCCGAAAGGCGGGCCGGATCGCCTCAGCCCCCCGCGTCAGCGCATCCTCCAGCGCCTCTATCACGCGCGCCGTCAGCCCCTGCGGGTCGGGCGGGGCGGTGTCGGCCCAACCCCGGTCCAGCGCGGCCTCGGTCGAGAAGGCCGAGGCCTTGCGGATCCGCGCCAGCTCGTCCCAGCTGACCGGGCAGGCGACCGGGGCGCCGGGGCGGGCGCGGACCGAGAAGGGGGCGATGGCGGTGGCGCCGCGTTCGTTGCGCAGCCAGTCGATGAAGATGCGGCCCTTGCGGCGGGCCTTGGACATCTCGGCGGTGAAGCGCTTGGGTTCGGACTGCGCCGCCAGCAGGGCGACGCCCCGGCTGAACAGCCGCACGGTGTCCCACCCGGCATGGCGGCGCAGCGGCACGACGATGTGGATGCCCTTGCCGCCCGACAGCATCGCCCATGACGCCAGACCCAGAGCCTCCAGCCTGTCGCGCAGGTCCAGCGCGGCGCGGCGGGTGGCGGCGAAGCCCAGCCCCTCGTCGGGGTCCAGGTCGAAGACCAGGCGGTCGGGCCGGTCCAGCCGGTCGCGCCGCGCGCCCCAGATGTGGAACTCGACCGTGCCCATCTGCACCGCGCCGACGATCCCCGCCGCATCAGTGGCATAGGCATGGGGGCTGGTCTCGCCCGCGCTGTCCGCGATCTGCTGGATCCTCAGCGCATCGGGAAAGCCCTTGCCGGGGTGCTTCTGGAAGAACCGCTCGCCCGCCATGCCCTCGGGCAGGCGCAGCAGGGACAGGGGGCGGTCGGCCAGTTCGGGCAGCATCAGGGGGGCCGCGGCGGCGTAGTAGTCGGCCAGCCCGGCCTTGGTCAGGCGGGGCTTGTCGAAGATCACCCGGTTGGCGCTGCTGATCGCGATCCCGGCGGTGATGGGGCGGTCCTTTTGGGCCTGCACCGGGGGGCAGGGCTCGGACGGCGGGTCGGCGCGCAGGCCCAGGAAGACGGCATGGCGCAGGCGGCCTTGGGCGGTCGTCTCGGCATAATCGACCTCGATGCGCAGCTCGGGCGCGATCCAGGTCACGCCCGCCGCCTCGCGGCGCGGGACCTCCACGGGGGCGGCCTTGCGCACCAGCGGCGCCATGCGGCGGGCCAGATCGGCCATCGCCTCGGCATCGAAGCCGGTGCCGACCTTGCCCAGATAGGCCAGCGCGTCCCCCTGCCGGTCCGCCACGGCCAGCGAGGCGAAGGGCCGCCCCCGGCGGTCGCTGGCCTGCCAGCCGACGATCAGGAACTCGCCCCGCCGGCGGCACTTGATCTTGAGCCAGTCGCGGCTGCGCCCGCCGCGATAGGGGGCATCCACGCGCTTGGCGATCACCCCCTCGCCGCCCACGCCGCAGATCATCGCGAAGGCCTCGTCGGCTTGGCCGTGGATGATCGGCGACAGGGTCACCGCGCCCATCGGCGGCAGGGGGCGCAGCAGCTTTTCCAGCGCCTTGCGCCGCTTGGAGAGGGGCAGGGCGGTCAGGTCGCGCCCGTCCAGATGCAACAGGTCGAAGGCGACATAGCGGAACGGCCCGCCCGCCTTGATCGCATCCTGCAGGGTGCCGAAGCCCTGCAGGCCGCCGCCCGCGACGATCTCTCCGTCCAGAAGGGCGGCCTTGCAGGGCAGATCGCGCAGGGCGGGCAGCAGGTCGGCGAAGCGGTCGGTCCAGTCATGGCCCCCGCGCGTGAGGATGCGCGGCCCGCCCTGGCCCAGGGCCACCTGCGCGCGATAGCCGTCCAGCTTCAGCTCGTGCCAATGGGCACCGGCGTCGGCCAGGTCGTCGGTCAGCGTGGCCAGCTGGACCGGCTGGTGGCCGGGCAGGGCGCCCGGATGCGCGGGCAGGGCGGCGGGCTTGCCGGCCCGGATCGCCGCGAAGGTCCGCCCCGAGGCCACGCTGGTCCTGTGGTGCGCCACGGGGTCGCGCTGATGCGCGGCCTCGTCGTCGATCTTGACCAGCAGCCAGTTCTCGCGCTTGGCGTCCGACGCCTTGCGCCCCTTCATGCGGATCAGGTTCCAGTCGCCGGTCATCCTCTGGCCGTGCAGGCGGAACTTCAGGTGCCCCTTGGACAGGCCCCGCGCGGCGGGCTCCAAGGGCTGCCACCAGCCCAGATCCCACAGCATGACGGTGCCCGCGCCGTAATGGCCCTTGGGGATCAGCCCCTCGAAGGTCAGGTAGGACAGGGGATGATCCTCGGTCCGCACCGCCAGCCGCTTGTCGCCGGGGTCCAGCGACGGCCCCCGCGTCACCGCCCAGGACAGCAGCACGCCGCCCCATTCCAGCCGCAGATCCCAGTGCAGCCGCGTGGCGTCGTGGTTCTGCATGGAATAGCGCAGCCCAAGGCGCGAGGGCGTGCCATCGTCGGACGGCTCGGGCGTGGCGCCGAAGTCGCGCTTGTCCAGATAGGGGCCAAGGCCCGACATCAGGCGGATTTCGGCTTGGCGCGGGGCTTGCGGGCGGGCTTCTTCGCCGCCGCCTTGGGCTTGCCGCCGTCCTTCTTCAGGCTGTCCTTCAGCGCCGACATCAGATCCACCACGTTCCCGCCCGAGGGGCGCGCATCGTCCTCGTCGCCCGCCCTGGCGCGCGGGGTCTTGCGGTTCTTGCGCTTGGCCGCGATCAGGTCGCGCAGGGCCTTGTCATAGTGGTCCCTGAACGCCTCCGCGTCGAACGGCGATGACTTGCGCCGGATCAGCTGCGTGGCCACCTCCAGCAGGTCCGCGTCGCTGGCGCCGTCCTCGATCGAGGCGAACAGCGGCTCGGCCTCGCGGATCTCGTCCTCGTAGCGCAGCGTCTCCAGCAGCAGCCCGTCGCCGCAGGGACGGATCGCGCAGAGATATTCGCGGCCCCGCATGGTCAGCTGGCCAAGCGCGGTCTTCCTCTCGGCCCGCAGCGCGTCGCGGACGACGCGATAGGCATCCTCGGCCAGATCGTCGGTGGGCACGACGTAATAGGGCTTGTTGTAGTACAGCGGCGGGATCTCGGACTGGTCGACGAACTGCACCAGCTCCAGCGTCTTCTTGGTGTCCAGCTTGATCGCGTCGATCTCTTCGGGGTCCAGCAGCAGATAGTCGCCGCCCTCGACCTCGTAGCCCTTCAGGATGTCCTCGGCCTTGACCGGACCCAGCCCCGCCACGGTCTTCTGATAGCGCACCGGCTTGCCGGAGGGTCCGTGGATCTGCCGGAACGACACCCGCGCTCCCGATCTGGTCGCGGGATGCAGTTCCACCGGGATGGCGACAAGGGACAGGCGCAGCTGACCCTTCCAGACTGCGCGCGATGCCATGGCGATCTCCGGGGTTGCGGCGGTAGGGGTCAGACTGCACCGGACGCGGGGGCAACGCAATGCAGCGGGTGACGGGGCGGGCGATCCTTCCGCCCCATCATCGCAGGTGGCCGCGGCTGGCCCCTGCAAGGGACTGCGCGGCCTCCGGGGGCATGGCCACCTGTTCGAACTCGCGGGCGAGCCTGTCCAGCGCCTCGCGCATCTGCGGACCGCCTAGCGGCCGACCGTGCAGCGGTACCAGCGTCTCGGGCCGCAGCCGGGCGAGGCGGCGGACCGAGGCCGCCGCCGCGGGCCAGTCGGACGTGAAATAGGCGGGCGGGCCGTGCAGTTCGGGCGGCTGGACGAGCGCGGCATAGGCCCCCTCCTGTCGCGTGGTGATGATGGCATCGCCCGACAGCAGGGTCCGGTCGCGCGCCCGCCACAGCGCGACATGGCCCGGCGTGTGGCCCGGGCTGTGGATCCATTCCCAGTCCGCCAGACGGGGAATGCCGCCATCCTGGGCCAGGGGCCGCAGGCGCGCGCCCAGATCGACGGGCCTGCGCGGATAGAGGGGCGACAGCCGGGCCATCATGCCCCCCACGCCGGGATCGGGGGGCGGGTAGCTGCGCGTGCCGTCCAGATAGGGCAGCTCGTCCGGATGGGCGTAGACCGGCGCATCCCACCGGTCGGCCAGCTCCTGCAACGCGCCGACATGGTCGAAATGGCCGTGGGTCATGACGATGGCCGCAGGCCGCGCATGGGGGCCGAAGCGCGCGGCAGCCGCGGCGGCGATGCGCGACGCGGTGCCGGGCAGGCCCGCATCCAGCAGGATCCAGCCCCGGTCCCCGGCATCGGGCCGGCCCAGAAAGACCACGTTGACGATCCCCAGCCCCAGGCAGGCGATGTCCGCGCCGATCGCCGTCAGGGCCCCCGTCCGCTGCCCGGTCAGGGCGGTGCGGGCCACGGGGATCTGCGCCCCGATCCGGCGATCGCGATCATCGCTCAGCGCCGCCACCGCGACCGAGAAGGCGCCATAGGCCTGCATTCCCGCCCGCAGCCGCGGGTCCGGGACCGTCATCGACGCCATGCAGAAGCCCGCCCCCTGCGCGGCGTCGATCAGGCGGTGCGCCCTCATGCCGAGGGGCCTGTCCTGATCCGGGTGATAGCGCGTGAGCAGGCTGTAGCCCGCGACCGCCGCGCCCGCCGCATAGAAGCGCCGCCGCACATGGGGCCGGACGCCCCCGACAAGCTTCGGCAGAGCGATCAGGGCCAGCACGGAGATCGCGTCCAGAAGCGCATGGTGTCGCGGTGGGATCATGACAGGCACCTTTCGGGAAAAGGGCCTGCAAACCGTCACGGGCCGCGAATGTTCCCGCCGGGTGCACCCGATCCGGACCAGCTGTCGACAGAGGCACCGCCGCCCTGCGGCCGTTACCGGACTACGCCGCGATCCAGACGGGAACGCTCGCGGCGGTAAAGCGGCAGGGCAGTACGCTCCACGTCCGGACCGGCTGGCAGGCCATGCCGGCGCGACACGGTCAGGGTGCCGCCCCGAGGCCGGGCGGCACCCTTGCGTCACAGGTGCAGAAGGACCTGGATCCGCCCGGGCCCGGTGACGCGGGCCGAGGTCCGGGCGCCGTGATCCAGCAGCCGCGACAGCACCTCCGCCTGCCGGGGCGGCAGATAGCCGAGGCGCTGGCCCTCCTCGGTCTCCACGGCGACCGCCGCGGGGTCGAAATTCCAGTCATGGACCCGTCGCAGCAGCAGCGGCTGTCCCGCGACCTGCGCCCGGCTGTCGGGCACCGGATTGGCAAGGTACGTGTCCAGCACCTCGAGGGGCGCCGGACGGACCCGGCTTGCCAAGGCCGCCGAGGGGAGGGCCGCCGTCAGGGCCAGGCCAAGCATCATGCGCCGTTTCATCATCTCACCTCCGGCCCTGTCGCGGGTGCGCGGCGCCCGGATCGGACCGCATGTCGACATGGACGACCTCTGCGGGCGCCCTGTCCCTCGGCGGGCTGCGGAAGCGGAAGCTGCGCGCCTGAGCGGAAGACTGCAGCGCGGCGCGGATCTGGCCCTCGACGCCCGCGATGGCCGTCAGCAGGGCGGGTGCGCAGAGGGGGGCGAGCGTGTCGGTGCGGGCGGGGTATCGAGGCGTGCTGTCCATAGGAAACATGCGGTTCTCCATCGCTGAGACGCAGGTGCCGACACGGGCGACTGCCCCCGCCGGGTGACCGCGCTTAAGACAGGTCACCGGCGGTCCGAACCAGCGGGTCGGGCCTTTGTTCCGCGGCACCGGGCGGATCCGCCCGGTCGCCACGTCGCGCCTGGCCTGTCTGTTCGGACCGGCGTCCATGCCGGGAACATTTGCAGGCGCCAGCTGTTTGAAAGCCGCCATTACGGAAGCTCGACATGGGTGTCATGGACGTGGACAGCCTGACGACCCAAGACCCTGAGGGCCATCCTTCTGCCCGTGACCGCCCTAGGCCAACAGGGCATCCGACCGGATGCGC